>JAAZIG010000229.1 GCA_012510325.1 Bacillota bacterium | reverse complement strand
GTGGTTACAGGACATCCCTTCTACAACCAGCTCCATAGATTTCTCAGCCACAGCGATCCCTCCCGGACATCTTTGATCGCAGCTATCTTTACCAAAAGACAAAGCCCTATCCTCGCTCCCCCCAAGATCCCATTACGAAAAGATCCGCTTAATTCCTTAAAACAACACCAGCAGCCCCCGGATGATTACCTTTTGGCACATCTGCTAGCGGCCGCAACACCGTTTAAATTTCTTTCCGCTACCGCAGGGGCAGGGATCGTTGCGCCCGATTTTCTTGAGGGTCTTCAGATCGAAAACCTCTGGTTCTGCTTGCTTCACCGCAAAAGGACCCGCTGGCAGCGGCTTTAGGCGTTTTTCCTCTTCCTGAGACAGTTCGGTAGGGGTATGGCCCTTTAAGATCCACTGCCGGGTATTGTTGTGCAGCTCCACAATTTTCGCTACAAGCAGCTCCACGAATTCGAAAGAGGATAATTCCAAAGACCTACCCAAATGGTCGATCATTCCTTCCAGATTCTCACCCCTGTTAATCTGTTCAATCAGCTGCAGCGCTATTTTGTTTTTCTCTCCTTCAGTCAAATCGTAGAACTCTGATAGAAATTTTAAAAAAGTGTTCAGCGCCGGAGTTCTGTCGATATAACCAGGAGTGCCGGCCCTGCTTAATTGCTTTTTTGTAAAGGAGTAATAATCAAGATTTGCCCGCGATCTATGTTCATTAAACAGCTCCTTTGTATCAGACACCCTGCGGTCGCAGAGGCCGTGGGCAGTATGTCGAACCAGTCCGTAAAACTCCACTGCCGGTATCAACACTTCGGTAAATTCAAGATAATCTATCCGTTCCCCCGTTAGCTGCTCGATTCTCTCTGACAAGGCCTTGATCCCCATCAAGCCATAGTAGTGGAGCATACCGTGGGTCAGGGTAATCCATTCCGTGTTTCGCTTGATTATATTTTTCAGCCTGGCGCCGTCAGCGCGGATAAATTGCTCGGTAATTTCCGGAGGCATATACAACACTCGTTCGCCATTGCAAGAACCGGGGAAAACAAGGTAACTGGAAAGCAGCAATTCTGCCTTGGCCGTCTCCAGATCTGCTCCCTTGAGCATCCCTTGGTTATTTGCCGCAGCTTTTAACAGACTGTAGCGGCCTTGATCCAAAACATCCAGGGTTTTGGCAAATCTCTCCGGCACCAGCTCAACCAATTTTTCGGCCAATTCCGCCTTCCTGAGTGAGCTCAAACGCTTGAAGCCGTAACTCTGACAAATCTTGCGCATTTGCTCCTTAGTAAGCCCACCGAGCAAATCGGAAAAACTGGAGGGTATGTTGATCTTTTTCCAAAACCGCTTTTCAGAGCGGGCCTCATGCCGTTCCATAGTTTCCAGCAGGTCTTTCATTATCTCGCGCAACAGTTCCTTTTCTACATCTAAATCCACGTACTATCTCACCTGCCTCTTCAGATTATCACCGGCTGCCTTGGCTATATTTAACTTCAATCATGCCGGCCGTTATCCTGCCCGAACCACAGCCTGACGGCAGATAATAAACCCGGCCAAACTCTCCTTCAGGATTGACCGCTGCCCCTTAAATGTAATATTATGCATACGGAGGGTGGGTATGCAAATGCAAAACCGGTGTCCCCGGAAATCAGTTGCCAAATCTTAATTGCAAGTTGTTGACCCTGTCCTGATTGTATATCATAAAAAACACACTAATAAATATTGTTCTTCATAAGCTCTTATCCCGGGATATCCCCTTCGCCGGTGCGGTCTTGGCCGATCAAGAGATCTGACCGCAGCGTTGACCGCTAGGACAAACGATCCGGCCCTGCCGGATTCAGGAAGATCACCGGAGCGCCAGATAACTGTTTTCAGGAGGGAACACATGGAACAATATCAGGGGAAAATTCATCCCGAACCCCTCACCCGTCTGGTCCGGCACTTGCAAAGCCTGATCCAGGGAAAGCTGTGGGTGAAAATCCTGGTGGCGATGGTCGCCGGCATCACCACAGGGGTACTGCTATCGCCCCAAAGGGGCCTGATCGGCCTGGAAACAGCGGAACTGATAGGCAGCTGGCTGGCCTTGCCCGGAAATATATTTCTCGGCGCCATCCAGATGATCGTGGTCCCCCTGATCTTCGCCTCGATCATCCGCGGGCTGGCCGCCGGTGAGGATATGGAGTACCTGCGCCGCACCGGTGTGCGGGTTGTGCTTTATTTCCTGATTACCACTGTCCTTGCTATCATTATCGGTCTGCTGGTCTCTACGGCAATCAATCCGGGCCGTTTCATCGACGCAGGAATCTCCGCCCAGCTGGCACCGGTGGGTTTAAACGGCGAAGTCGGGGAGAGTCCTGCTCTGGGCTCACTGCCTGAAATTGTGATCGGCCTGATCCCCCAGAACCCCCTGGGATCCATGGTCAACGGGGAGATGCTGCAGATAGTTCTATTTGCCGTCATCGTCGGACTGGCCCTCGTCTCGATGGCTCCCCGCCAGGCCAAACCGCTCCTCTCCCTGCTGGGGTCGCTGCAAGAAGTGTGCATGACCATAGTCCGCTGGGCGATGCTGTTGGCACCCCTGGCCGTTTTCGGGCTGTTGGCCCAGGTAACCATAAAAGTGGGCCTGGACGCGCTGCTGGGAATGGCCGCCTATGTCGGCACGGTATTGCTGGGGCTGCTGCTCATGCTCGCCGTCTACCTGATCATCATCGCCCTGTACTGCCGGCAAAACCCTTTTTCCTTCCTTCGTGCAGTCCGCGAGGTGCAGCTGCTCGCTTTCTCCACCTCCAGCTCGGCGGCGGTGATGCCCCTCTCCATGCAAACGGCCGAGGAGAAGCTTAAGGTGCGCCCTTCCATCTCCCAGTTTGTCATCCCCCTGGGAGCGAGCATCAATATGGACGGAACAGCGCTCTACCAGGGGGCGGCAACGGTGTTCTTAGCCCAGGTCTACGGGGTGGAGCTGGGCTTGCCGGCGCTGCTGCTCATCGTGGTAACCGCCGTGGGGGCCTCCATCGGGACTCCGGCCACGCCCGGTGTGGGCATCGTCGTTCTGACCATGGTTCTGCAGAGTGTGGGAATACCCCCCTCCGGTATCGCCATGATTATCGGAGTGGACCGGATTTTGGATATGAGCCGCACCGCCCTTAATGTGACCGGTGATCTCACCGCCAGTCTGGTCCTGGATCGCATGGTCGGGGGAAAGAAAACCGCGGAAGAGCAAATGGATGAGGAGCGCCGTTTGGACTACAATGGAGACAATGTCGCCTGTGAAGATGATTTGATACGGCTGCCCGGCTGACCACCGTGAAAAACCGGCTCTGCCGATCAGACGAACATTAGAATATGACCATAGTCCGGCAGAGCTGGAACAGCTTGAGCGCCGCCTCATCAACCCCATCGTGTTCACAGCGCCGGCTTTCCATTAAAACATATCTCGCAATTTATGATGCGGCAATCAGAAACTGCCCCGGGTGGAGCGGTCGCGCCGGGCTTTTTGGCAGCGAGGCAATCAATTTCGGCGCTCTAATAAAGTCCCCGGCATCTTCAGTTCTCTTACCATTGGCGCCGGGTAAACCGGGCCCGGTTAGGCCCGCCATCCTTTTCCCCTCTTCCATAGCCCTGCTCTGGGGACCCACTTTTCCGGAAACACTTTTCAACAGCTCTTCCGCAACCACTATGTCCGGGCCCCTTTAAAATCTAGTTGATCCATCAACCATATTGCAGTATCATGGTTATGTTGCACGGATCAAGCGGACACCGATCGGGAGGGGGCCTCATGGTGGAGCCGATGGCACTGGGGAAGGACATTTTCGTCATCGACAAATATTTCAGGATATATTTTAAAAATGCTTTGAGGCCGTACGCTATTAATCCCGCCGAAGCGATGGTCCTGCTCACTCTTTACTCCAAGGGCGGCAAAATGGGGGAACACGTTTTTGACGAAATCCATGGAGACAGGTTGGGCAAGACGCAGGAGCAAATCATCCGCGGCCTGCAGTACGACAAGGGAGCCATGACCAGGATTATGCAGTCCCTGGAAAAAAACGGGCTGGTTCTGAGAAAGAAAAACCCGGCAGACAACCGCTCCTTCATCTTTGTCGCCACGGCAAAGGCTGACGCCTTCAAGCCCTGCTTGCTCGAAATCTTGCGGCAGTGGAACCACTCGCTCCTGGACGGCATCGAATGCGCTGACGCGGTCACGGCAGCAGTCTCCCAAATGTCCCAAAATGCCAGGCGGGCGACCGTGGAACAGGAGAGCGGCGATGAATGAGCGCGCAGATGATCCAAATATTGTCCTGATAGCGGTGCTCTATCTCTCCGGAGTGTTTATGGGGGCCCTTGATACCGGCATTATCACGCCCGCCAGAACGATCATTCAAAACGATCTCGGCGTTGACGCCGCCTCCGGCATCTGGATGATCACGATCTACACATTGGCTTACGCCGTATCAATTCCCGTAATGGGCAAACTTGCCGACAGACACGGGAGAAAGTTGATCTATCTGAGCAGCATTTTTCTCTTCGGGGCCGGCTCGCTGTTCTGCGGCTTGTCCCAATCAACAGGCAGTTTTTCGCTTTTGCTTGCCGCCCGCGCCGTGCAGGCTGTCGGCGGAGGCGGGATCCTGCCCGTGGCCAACGCTGAATTTGGGACAACATTTCCCCCTGAAAAGCGCGGTCTGGCGCTGGGCCTTATCGGCGGCGTCTTCGGCATTGCCAATGTGTTCGGCGCATCTGCCGGTAGCGCAATCCTGGACATATTCGGACAGCACAACTGGCAGTTTATCTTTTATATCAACCTCCCCATATCGCTGTTCATCATTATCGCCGGGCTGCTGGCCCTCAAAAACAGCACCACCGAAAGCACTTCAAAAATTGACTCGCTGGGCATAACCGTTCTTTCGATCATGATCCTGGCTCTGCTTTACGGATTAAGAAATGTCGACTTTTTCAACCTGGGGGCAACAATCACCCGCACAGACGTATACCCCTTTCTTATCTTATTTACCCTAGCGGTGCCCCTCTTTATTCTCATCGAAAAGAGGGCCCGGGATCCCGTCATGAACCTCAAATATTTTACCGATAAAAATATTGTTCTGACCCTGGCGATCTCCTTTTTAACCGGTTTTATCATGATGGGCATAATCTTCGCCCCCCAATTTTGCGAGAACGCGCTGATGATCAAAGCCGGCTCCGGCGGCTATCTCATCATTATTCTGGGAATCTTTGCCGGCATCGGCGCACCGGTCTCGGGAAGGCTGATCGACCGGTTCGGGGTAAAAATAGTGCTGGCCGGCGGTTTTGCCGCCACAATCATCAGCGCCCTCTTTTTGATCTTTGTCACCACCGCCGCCCCCACTTTTTTCAC
>JAAZIG010000228.1 GCA_012510325.1 Bacillota bacterium | reverse complement strand
GGCGGGCTCCTCGCCGTCGCTCAGATAGACAATGATCTGCGTCTGCCCGGGAACCACCGCTCCCGATTTCGGGGTTTGATTAACAATATATTGCCCCTCCCCGACCAATCTTAACATCAGCCCCGCCGTCTCCAGCTGAGAGGCGGCCTCCTCCAGGGTGAGCCCGTTTAAGTCGGGCACCTCCACCGGTTTGACTTCCGGCAGCGCCGGCCCCTTCGCCGGGGGCACCTGCAGGTAGTTCAGGATATCGCTGAACATCCGCTTGGCGATGGGGGCGCCGATCTGGGAGCCCCACTGAACACCGCGGGTGGCCCCGTCCACCGCCACGTAAAGCACAATTTTGGGATCCTCCGCCGGGACAAAGCCGATCAGGGAGACGATATATTCCCCCGGAATGTAGTGACCCCCCGGGCCCACTTTCTGTGCCGTCCCCGTTTTGGCGGCAACGCTGTAGCCTTCCACGGCGGCGTTCATGGCGCTTCCGTGCAGGGTCACGTTCTCCATCAGCCAGGTGACCTTCTCCGCCGTCGCCGTGGCGATCACCTGACGAACCACCTCGGGCTTGCGCTCGTAGACGGTCTCCCCCTCGATATTGCAGATCTTCTCCACCACATACGGCTTCATCAGCCGGCCGCCGTTGGCGATGGCCGAGACCGCCATCAGCTGCTGCAGCGGGGTCACCGAGATCCCCTGACCGAAGGAGCTGGTGGCCAGCTCCACCGGGCCGACCTGCTCCGGCGAAAAGATGAGCCCCTCGCCCTCTCCGGGATAGTCGATGCCGCTGTGCTGACCGTAACCGAAAGCGCGGATGTAGCTGAACAGTTTCTCTTTGCCGAGCCGCTCCCCCAGCTTGATAAAGGCGGGGTTGCAGGAGCTCTCCACCGCCTCACGGTAGTTGATGCTGCCGTGGCCCCGGCCCACGGTCCAGCAGTTGATCGTCTGCCCGGCGACAATGACGGAGCCGCTGCAGTGAAAGTACTCATTTTCATTGTACAGCCCCTCCTCAACGGCGGCGCACAGCGTCGCCAGCTTGAAGGTCGAGCCGGGCTCAAAGGAGCCCGTCACCGGGGTGAGGGACCAGTACTCCGAGCCGGGTTCGTAGTCGAGGGGGTCATAATCGGGCTTCGCCGCAGCGGCGAGGATCGCGCCGGTGGCCGGGTCGGCGGCGATGGCCAGCGCCTGTTTGGGCTGGAACTCGATCATCGCCCGGGCCAGCTCGCGCTCAACGATATACTGGATTGTTTCATCGATGGTCAGATGAAGATCCATCCCCTCCTTGGGGTGGACAAAGCGCTTCACCTCATGGGGAATCTGGCGCCCCAGATTGTCGGAGGGAAAGAGAAGGTAGCCCTCTTTTCCCTGCAGATATTTCTCGTAGTACGACTCCAGCCCGGCCAGCCCCTCGTCCATACCGACAAAACCGAGCAGCTGCGAGGCCAGGGTGCCGTTGGGATAGTAGCGTTTTCCTTCGGGGGTGAAGACAATTCCGGGGAGAGCCAGCTCCCGGATCGCCTGCGAGGTCTCGGGAGAGACCTTTCTTTTCAGGTAGATGGAGCTGCGCTCCATGGTGAGCCGCTCGTAGAGCTCGCTCTCCTCCATCTCCAACAGCGGCGCCAGCGCCGCCGCCGTGAGGCGCGGATCTTTCACCTGCGGCGGTATCGCCGTCACCGTATCGACGGTGATGCTGCCGGCGAGGATCCGCCCCGCGCAATCATAGATCGAGCCCCGCGGCGAGCGGGCCGGAACACTGCGGTTCCACTGCTCCCAGGCGGCGGCATAGAGCTCTTCGGAGCGGACAATCTGCAGCCAGCCCAGGCGCACAATCAGTGCAACCACCGCTGCCGCAAACAGAAAAAAGAGGACAGCAGTGCGGCGGCGCACCGCTGAAAGGGTTACTGAAGATTCCAACAAGGAGCGCTCACTCTCCCGCAGACAAACCTTTGTTCCGAACCGCCGTCAGCACCATCAGCTGGCCGCTCTCCGGTTCGCGCAT
>JAAZIG010000227.1 GCA_012510325.1 Bacillota bacterium | reverse complement strand
TAAACCTGCCCGGCTCCGGCGTCAATATCTTTTTGGGGAATTTGATAAATTTGATAAAATTTACGAGTTGCCGGCGGGGAAAAACCCCCGCGGTGCATCCAAAGGGAATTTTTGTCAGCCTGAGCAAAGCGAAGGATCTGATCAGGGCGCCCCTTGCCATTCCCGGGGCAAAGCCCGATCTGCCAGGCGAAAATGAGCCGGGAGAACCGTCCCCGTGGCCCATCCAAAGGAATATTCTGTCATCCTGAGCAAAGCGAAGGATCTGATCTGCAAACCCCATTGCCATTCCCGGCGAAGCAAACGATCTGACGAGCAAAAAATGAGCCCGGAGAACAGTCCCCGAGGCACAGTTTTCCGGTCGTGGTGCCCTAAAAAGCAAAATGGGACAGGAAGGTACGTCCCTCCTGTCCTGCTGTCCCTCTTGTCCCGCGGGGGGTGTTAGGTGAGGGTTTGCAGTTCGGTTTTTAGGGTGTGCAGCTTGCGCTCGGTTTCGGCGGCGCTGCTGCCGGTGACGGAGAGGTAGAGCTTGATCTTCGGCTCCGTTCCCGAGGGGCGGATGCAGAACCAGGCACCGCTCTCCAGCCGGTAGTAGAGCACTTTGGAGCGGGGCAGCTCCAGGGGCTGCTCCGTACCGCCGAGAAGATCCCAGCTTTTGCGCTCTTCGTAATCTCTTTTCTCAACAACCCTCTCCCCGGCCATTGTCGCCGGGATCTGCTCAAAATTGCTGATGATGCCCGCGGCGGCGGCCATATCGGTGAGCTCGATGGAGATGAGATCTTCGCGGTAGTAGCCGTGGCGGCGGAAGAGTTCTTCCAAGGCCTGCAGAAGATCGCGCCCCCTTTCCTGATGGTAGGCGGCCATCTCGGCGATGAGATATGCCGCGAGGACGGCATCTTTGTCCCGGGCGTACGTTCCTGCCAGGAAGCCGTAGCTCTCTTCGTAGCCGAAGATAAAGTTGTGGGCGCCGCTTTCGGCAAACTCGGTCATCTTTTCCCCGATATATTTAAATCCCGTCAGCGTCTCCATCGTCTCGACGCCGTAAGCGGCGGCGACCTTGCGGCCGAGATCCCCGGTGACGATAGTCTTGATCAGCACCGCTTTTTCCGGCAGCTCTCCCTTTTCGGAGAGCCTCCCGAGGAGATAGTCCAGCAGAAGGGCGCCGATCTCGTTGCCGTTGAGGTGGCGGTACTCCCCGTCAGCAGTGCGCACGGCGCAGCCGACGCGGTCGGCATCGGGATCCGTCGCCATGACGATCGCGGCCTCCCGGCGCCGGGCCAGCTCCAGGGCCAGCTTGTAGGCGGCGGGATCTTCGGGGTTGGGCACCCTGACGGTGGCGAACTGGGGATCGGGAACCATCTGCTCGGCGACGGGATAGAGCTCGACAAAGGGGCGCTCCTGGAGCAGGGTGGGGATCTGACAACCCCCGGTCCCGTGCAGCGGCGTGAAGACCACCTTCAGGCGGCCCTGTGGTCGGGTCTGGGAAAGCGAGCGGATGGCGTTTAAGTAGGCCTCGTCGATCTCCGGGCCGATGAACTGGAGCAGGCCGGCGCCGAGCGCCTCCTCCCGGGAGACGGTCCGGACGTCGTCGAAAAGATCGAGGCGGGCAATTGCTGCAGCGACATCGTCGATCATCGGCGGAACCCCCTGCCCTCCGTCGGGCCCGTAAACTTTGTAGCCGTTGTACTCCGGGGGGTTGTGGCTGGCAGTGATCACGATTCCGGCGGCGCAGCCCAGCTCGCGCACGGCGAAAGAGAGCTCCGGCGTCGGGCGGACCCCGTCGAAAAGCAGGGCGGTGATGCCGTTCGCCGCCAGCGTCAGGGCGGCATCATCGGCGAACTCGCGGGAGTACTGACGGGTGTCGTAGGCGATGGCCACCTTTTTCTCCGCCGGAGCGTCTTCGAGGCTGTTGATATAGTCGGCCAGCCCCTGTGTCGCCCGGCGCACAATGTAGCGGTTGAAACGGTTTTGCCCGGGGCCGATGAGGCCGCGCATCCCCCCCGTGCCGAAGGCGAGCTCACCGCCGAAGGAGCTTTCGATGGCGCCGCTCTCCCCGGCCATCGCCTCGAGAAGGCGCCTGCTCCCGGGATCGAGCCCGGGGTGGTCCAGCCAGCGCTGGTAGCACTGCTGCGGGCTGTCCGGCCCCGCTTCTGCAACACGGCCAAAATCATCCTCATAGCGAATAATATCGTCTTCGCCGAGATAGGCACCGCTCTGCACCTCGATCACCTCGAGCAGCTCCGCGCCGGGATTCTCCAGGCGGTGCTTTGCCCCGATGGGGATGAAAGCCCTTTCCCCCGCCGAGAGCGACACTGTTTCTTCAGCGACGGTGACGAGCGCCGTGCCCCGGACAACGATCCAGTTCTCGGCACGGTGGCGATGGCTCTGCAGGCTGAGCCTTTTGCCGGGCGCCACGGCGATCCTCTTCACCTGGTAGCCCTGCCCCAGCTCGAGGGTGGTGAAGCTGCCCCAGGGACGGTGGACGGTGGAGTGCTGCAGGCGCTCCGGCGCATCCCTTTTCGCCAGCTCCCCGGCAAGGGCCCGCACCTCCTGGGAGCGCTCCAGGGGACAGACCAGGAGGGCGTCGGCTGTCTCCACCACAGCCATCTTCTCCAGGCCGGCGGCGCCGATGAGGCGCGAGCGGGAGATAACCAAATTGTCACGGCTGTCGAGCAGCAGGGTGCGCCCCTCGCAGTAGTTGCCGGCTTCGTCCTTCGGCAAGATCTGGTGCAGCGCGGCGAAGCTGCCCACGTCACTCCAGGGGATCGCCGTGGGAATCACCGCGGCACCGGTGACCTGCTCCATGATCCCGTAGTCGATGGAGATGGGCTCGATCTGTGCGTAGGCCTCTTCAATGGAGCTCTCATCGGCAAAATCGATTTTATCCAGAGCGGCGGCCATCTCCGGCAGATGGCGGCGGTACGCCTCCAGGAGGGGGCCCACCTGAAAGACGAAGATGCCGCTGTTCCAGAGATAGCGGCCGTCTTCCAGGTATGATGCCGCCGTCGCCGGAGCGGGCTTCTCGACGAAGCGGTCCACGCGAAAAGCGGAACCGTCCAGCGGCTCGCCGCGGCGGATATAGCCGTAGCCCGTCTCCGGATAGGTCGGCTCTATCCCGAAGGTGACCAGCCCGTGGGCCCGGGCGGCCTCCGCCGCCCGGAGCAGCAGCGCGGCGAACTGCTCCCGGTCGGTGATATAGTGATCCGAGGGCAGAACGGCCATGACGGCCTCCGGGCCGGCGCTTTTTGCCAAAAACCAGGCGCCCAGCCCGACGGCGGGAGCGGTATTGCGCATCTGCGGTTCGCCCAGAAGCGTTGCCGTGCCGGGGTCATGCCCCGCCTCGGCCAGCTGGCGCTTGATCTCGCTCAGCTGCTCCCGGTGCGTCACCACCAGCAGCTTCTCCGGCGGCACCGCCGCCGCCACCCGGTTTACCGTCTCCTGAAAGAGGCTCCCCCGGTCGCGGCCGAAGGAGAGATACTGCTTCGGAAAAAACTCCCGGCTGAGCGGCCACAGACGGGTCCCGCTCCCGCCGGCGAGGATCAGAGCGTACATCAACGGTTCACTCCCCATCATTTAAGGTATTCTCTCTATAGAATATAGAATTGCTCAGATCTCGTCAAAAGGAGGCGGGGTGGTCCCGGCGACCTCCCCCAGCCCGGCATAGCCCTGATGTGAATCGAGGTGCATCCGGTGCAGCACCAGAAGCAGCGAGATCGTCGACTCGCCCCCCTGATTTTCATTGACCCCCCCGGGCATCAGGCCGTCGTGGCAGCCGCCGCTGCTGAAATCGTAGAGCGGCCGGTGGATGTCGTTGTTGCCGAAGAACCAGTTGAAACACCAGTCCATGGCGATCTGCCAGCGGGGTTCCCCGGTGGCCTGGTAGGCCTGCGAGCAGGCGTCGACCATAGCGGCGGCATCGAGGGGTTGCTGGTCGAAGGGGGCTTTCTCGCCGCCGCGGAGGAGCCAGCCGTTGTTGCCGACCAGGGAGAGCTGCCCCCCCTCGGGGTTGGTCTGCACGGAGATGAGCCAGTCGAGGGCGCGGAGCCCGGTCTCAAGAAAGCGCGGCTCCCCCAGGGAGCTGCCCGCGGCGATGAGCGCCTGGGGAATGCGGGCGTTGTCGTAGGTGACGCTATCCTCGAGCCAGAACCACTCTTCCGCAGCGTTTTCCGCAAACTGCCGGCTGAGCCTGTCGCTCAGGGCAAAGGCGATCTTGCGCACCTCGGGATCGCCGCCGAAACGCTTCAGGTAGGAGACCGCCCCG
>JAAZIG010000226.1 GCA_012510325.1 Bacillota bacterium | reverse complement strand
GCTGGCCCCTGAATTCATCTGCTATCCCTTCGCCGTGACCATCGGCCAGATGCGCCAGTGCCTCGAGGCCGGCGCCAACACCATCATCATGGTCGGGGGGAAGGGCCGCTGCCGCCTGGGCTGGTACGCCGAGCTGCAGGAAGCGGCGCTGCGCCGGGCCGGTTACCGCTTTGAGATGCTCACCATCGACTCCCCCTTTCCGCTGCGGGAAAATTACCGTCCCTTCATGAAGACGCTGAATTCTTTTTTTGAGCCCTCGCTGCGCCGCCGGCTGATCCGCAGCGCTTTGCTCGGTTTCTACAAGGCTGTTCTCATCGAGCGGGCCGAAGCGCTCTTCTTCAGACTCCAGTCGCGCGAAAAAAAGCGGGGCGGCGCTTACGGGCTGTTCCAACAGTTTCTGGAGCGCTCCGCCGCGGCGGCCTCCTTCGGCTCGCTCCGCAAAAGCTTTCAGGATTACGCCGACAGCTGCGCCTCCCTGAGCCTGGAGCAACACTGTTCCCCGCTGCGGGTGCGCCTCATCGGAGAAATATACGCTGTCTTCGAGGAGTACGTCAACCAGGAGATCGCCCGCACTCTGGGTTCGCTCAACGATATCCGCATCGAAGTGCAGCGGGAGATCACCGTAATCAACTGGCTCCGCCACAATGTCCTCAAAGATCCGGCGCTGCTCCTGCGCCATGGAAAGATCACCGCTGCGGCGAAGCCCTATTTGCAGGAATCTGTCGGAGGCCACGGCCGCGACAGCGTCGGCCTGGCCGCTCTGGCCCCTCAGGAGGGTATCGAAGGGGTCATCCATCTGTGGCCGTTCACCTGCATGCCCGAGATTGTCGCCCAGAGCATCCTCACCGCGCTGGCGGAGAAGCTCTCGCTGCCGCTTCTCACCGTCATCGTCAACGAGCAGACCGGTCAGGCCGGTTTAAAAACCCGCCTCGAATCGTTTGCCCATATCCTGCAGGAGAGAAGAGAGGCAAGGGAGGGAACGGTGGAATGTATTTCATAGGGGCCGACGTCGGCAGCCTCACCACCAAGGTGGCGCTCATCGACAGAGAGGCCCGCCTGCTGTACTCCTCGTACCGCCGCAACGACAGCGGCCCCATCGAAACGATCAAAGAGGCTTTCGCCGGTATCGGCAGGGCCGCCGGCAGAGCCGCCGGCGCCGGGACCACCGGTTCGGGGCGTCATCTGGCGGCGGTGATGATCGGCGCCGACACCGCCGTCAACGAGATCACCGCGCACGCCCTCGCCGCCCGGACCGTTGAGCCCAAAGTGGGCACGGTCATCGATATCGGGGGGCAGGATTCCAAGATCATCTATCTGAAAAACGGGATCTCTGTCGGTTTCAACATGAATACGGTCTGCGCGGCCGGTACCGGCTCGTTCCTCGATCACCAGGCCGGCCGCCTCAGTATCCCCATCGAGGAGTTCGGCGATTACGCTCTCCGCTCCACCAGCCCCGTAGCTATCGCCGGCCGCTGCGGCGTTTTTGCCGAATCCGATCTGATCCACAAACAGCAGCTGGGCTACCGCCGCGAAGATCTCATCGCCGGGCTCTGCCTGGCCCTGGCCAAAAACTATCTGACCAATGTGGCCCGGAATCGCAAGATCGAGCCCGTGGTCCTGTTCCAGGGCGGCGTCGCCGCCAACAGCGGCATCCGCTGGGCCCTGGAGAAGCTGCTCCGGGTCAAACTGGTCATCCCCGAGCATTTCAAGGTGATGGGGGCCTACGGCGCCGCCCTGCTGGTCCGGCAGCGCTACCTGAAAGGCTCCCTTAAACAGAGCGCTTTCCGCGGAGTTCAGACCATCGCGGAAAGCGAGTACCGCCCGCAGGGTTTCATCTGCGAGCGCTGTGCCAACAATTGCGAGATCAGCGAGCTCTACATCGCCGGGGAGCTGGCCAGCCGCTGGGGAAGCCGCTGTGGCAGGTGGGAGGCGGAGCTAGGCGAAAAAGCACCGCCGCTCTAGTCGGCCGGTCCCCTGTCGCCGCCTTGTTCAAGGAGAGCCGCCAGCTCCTCCTGCAGCTGCTCCAGCTGCTGAAACATCTCCGGTTTGACCGAGTGAGCCGGCAGCCTTTCGGTCAGCTCCGCAATCTTCCTTCTCAAAAGGGCAATCTGCTCCCGGTGCTCCCCTGTAGTCATCGCTTAAACTCCTTTGTTGCGCTACTGCGCACACAGATTGGCCTGCTTCAACAGACCGATAAAATCGAGGATCAGGCGAAACTCTTTCTCAGTACACTGGCACAGCGTCCTCAGCAGAGACTGCACCTTCTCCTCCAAAAGCAGAGTCCTGACCTCGGGACTGAGCTGGTGGAGCAGCTCCTCCAATCCGTCCCCTTCGGCAATAAAATAGCAGGGGGAGAGATTCAGCGCAGCGGCGAGTTTCTCTATTGTCTGCAGGGAGGGTTGCACCTGGCCCTTTTCGAGCTGGCCGATCATCCCCGGGGATAGGCCCGCCTTTCTGGCCAGTTGAGAGCGGTTCAGTCCCTGCTCCTGGCGAACCCCGGTCACCTTGTCGCCCAGCGAAAGACCCCCCGAGAGCAGCTCCCCCGGCGAAATCGCCAGGCCGGCGGAGACTTTCCTGAGGCTGCCGATCGAAGGTGCCACCAGCCCTCTTTCAATTCCACAAAGATACGAGTACGAAAGCCCCGTCAGGGCGGAGAGCTCCTGTAGGCTGCATCCTTTTTCGCGACGCAAGCTCCTGATCCGCTCCCCGGGGTTGGTCTCGCCGCCGCTCCCTTTCTCCATGAGCTCTCCGGGGGGGACATTCAGCACCGCCGCCAGCTTGTCGATAGTGCTCAGGGAGGGTCTCTTGTTTCCCCTTTCCAGCTCGCTTAAAAAAGAGGTGGAGATGCCCGCTTTTTGAGACAGCTCCACCAGGGAATAGTTCCTTTCATTGCGCAACTTGCGGACCCGCGCTCCGCTAAACATCGCCATCACTTTCTTTCCTTGAGCAATATTATAATATTCCATTACCGGGACAGACTGTCCCTGCGCCTTACCTTCAGCCGAAGCCGCCCCGGGGAGGGATCTGACAGCTGCCCGCGCCCTTTAGAAAACTGAAGGGATTATTGAAGAGCTGCTTCAGATCCCCGGAGGAACAGGAGGGGCATCTGACATTCTTTTTCTGCGTAATGGACGTGAACACGGAAAACTTATGATCACAGTTCTTGCACGAAAATTCGTAAGTAGGCATAGCCGATTGCTCCTTTACCTGAAGATATGTTTATCATACTGCAAGTCACTTTCGCTGTCAATATATATCCTGAACCATAAGCGCCTTTCAGAGCGGCGATTACCCATTATCAACACGCAACAGGGGAGGATCCGTCCCGTGGACAGAAGAGAAAGCGATTAATGATGAGCTTCTTCGGGAGGCGCCATCAGGGCAAGGTGCCCGGGTTCCTGCCCGGTTCTTGATCGATCGAGAACCGGGCGGCACTTCAACAGTGTTCGCTGCAGGCAAAAGCATGGGGACAGCGAAGATCACAGAGGTCTGTCCCCGGCGATGCTAAAGAGGCGGCAACCGGCAGCTACCGCTTCTTTTTGCGGGAGCATCCTGCCCCCGGCTACTGTATTCAGCTAAAGCCGCTCCCGGAAGGGGGAGAGCAGCTGCTTTTTCGTCCGATGGAGAAAGGACTGTTGAACATCTGCTGCAGCTCAGCAGAGGAGCAGCGGGGGCATTTGACCTGCTCTTTCTCTGAAATGGAGACCATCACGGAAAATTCATGAGAGCACTGTTTACAGGTAAACTCGTAGATGGGCATCGTTTTGACTCCTTCTAGTTAAAAATTAGAGCGATATGCCGCAAATAAACCCGGCCGGCCATCAAAAGAGGGGACAACTACTGCGCCGCTATGGAAAAGCAACCTGCCTTT
>JAAZIG010000225.1 GCA_012510325.1 Bacillota bacterium | reverse complement strand
GCGGAATATATCGAGAGTCTGCATAAAACCGGGCGCAATGCTTTTATTCTGGGAGAGAGGGTCGAGGATATTGTCAATCACCCCATAAACCGGCCGGCGGTAAACGCCATGGCCGAAAGCTATGTTCTGGCCAGTGAGAACAAGGCCGATGGGGTGGGCCGGGCTGTTTCCTACCTCACCGGGGAGCCGATCAACCGCTACAACAGCCTTAACCGGAGCGCCGATGATCTGGTTTTGCGCGGCGAGATGGAACGGGCCATGGGGGTAAGAACTGCTGCCGGGTGTCCCCGTTCAACGGGACTGGATGCGATCAACGCCATTTACAGCGTCGCCTACGAGGTCGACGAGAAGCACGGCACGGAATATCTAACTAGGTTCAAGGCCTGGCTGGAAGAAGTCGAAAAAAACGATTACTCTGTCAGCGGGGCGATGACCGATGTTAAAGGAGATCGCTCCAAGCGTCCCTCCGCCCAAGATGATCCTGATATGTACCTGCATGTGGTGAAGGAGACCCCCGAAGGAGTTGTTGTTCGGGGGGCCAAGGCACACCAGACCGGTGCAGTGAACTGCCACGAGCATCTGATCATGCCGACGCGGGGGATGACCGAAAACGATAAGGATTATGCCATCTGTTTCGCTATCTCCATCGATACCCCGGGATTGTATCATATCTACGGGCGCCAGCCTTCCGACACCCGCAAACTGGAGCCGAATGCCTCCATCGATCTGGGCCTGCCCCGTTTCGGCGGTTGCGAAACACTCATGATTTTCGACGATGTCTTTGTCCCCTGGGAGAGGGTTTTTCTAAATGGTGAGGTGGAGTTTAGCTGGCCCCTGGTCAACCGTTTCGCCATCGGGCATCGCTCCTCCTACGGGATGGCCGGTTCCGGCGTCGGCGATGTGTTGATCGGAGCGGCGGTGGCTATGGCCGAGGCCAATGGCGTCGGCAAGAACAAGATCATCTGGGATAAAATCGCCGACCTGATCATCATGAGCAAGATGCTGTACGGGCTCGGGCTTTCCTCCATGGTCAAGGGCAAGCCGACTCCCTCGGGGATCTACCTGGCCGATTATGTTCTGGGAGGCGTGGCCAAATACAATGCCACCCATCTTCCTTTTTCCATGAGCCGTATCGGTCAGGATATCTGCGGCGGCCTGGTGGCGACGATGCCCAGCGAAGCCGATTTGAGAAATGAAGAAACCGGCAAGTTCATTGAAAAATATCTCAAAGGGGTCTCCCATGTACCGACTGAGCACCGTATGCGCATGATCCGGCTGGCCGAGTGCATGTCGATGGGGTCCATGTCGGCGGATCTGCTGACCATGGGGCTGCACGGGGCCGGCTCGCCGTATCCCCAGAAGATGATGATCCTGGCTGATTTTCAGGAGACGCTCCCGAAGCTTGCTGAACTGGCCATGTACCATGCGGGGATCATAGACGAGATCGATCTGCCCTAGGCCCGGAAAACAAGGTGCCGGACATCAGGATCTATTTCCACTTCATGACCGGGGTGAGGGTGGGGGAACCCTAAAAAACTGCCCTCAAGGAAAGCATGTTCGAGAGGGTGACTTCAAAGAATGCACCGCGGGATCCGTCCTGCGGTGCATTCTCCTCGCGGGGTCATTCTGAGCGCAGCGAAGAATCTGTGGTACACGCTGCGCTTAGGTATTGTCCACTGCGCTACTGAAGCCAACAAGTGAGCATAATCCGAAGTGTTTGCCCGGTGCAGCAGCTTCGTTTCAGATCCTTCGCTTTGCTCAGGATGACAATTACTGGATTCGCGAGGGGTTGCAGCGTTTCTTCCCTTAGAGCCTTCTTTAGTACCGCTCTCGCGGTCATTCTGAGCGCAGCGAAGAATCTGTGGTACACACTGCGCTTAGCTATTGTCCACTGCGTTACTGAAGCCAACAAGTGAGCATAACCCGAAGTGTTTGCCCGGTGCAGCAGCTTCGTTCGGCTGCAGAGCGAAAAAGCCGGCAGACCCACCGGTTTGGCCAGCAGGTCAATATCCGCTTTCGTGGG
>JAAZIG010000025.1 GCA_012510325.1 Bacillota bacterium | reverse complement strand
GCGCCATACCGCAGATTCTTCGCTGCGCTCAGAATGACCCGATGTGGTGCCGGAAACCGTGAGCACAGATCAGATCCCTCGGGCGGCGCCCTCAAGATGAAATAAAAATGGCTGTGTCCCTCAGGATAACCCGGTGGGTGCTGCGCAGGCAAAGAAGTTGTTTTGAGCAACATAAAAAAGTCTTATGAGTAAGGCAACGTCTCCTCAAGACCGGCCAGATGGCGCATGATTATAATCGCATCTGCAATATCGAGTAAACCGTCCTCATTGACATCGGCAGCAGTGAACTGACTCGGAGTCAGTTCGGTTAACCCTGTTATATGACGCAAAAGCAGGATGACATCGATTATGCTGATCGATCCGTCGCTGTCAATATCTCCGCTGATCACCGGTGGTCCCAGTGGCCGCAAAGCGAAGTTGCATACAAGAGTCTCTCTGCCCGCTAAGGTGAATTGCATTTCCGCATTTTGATACCCTGGTACCTCCACCCGCAGGGTCAGGCTCTCCCCCAGTTCGGTAGCCCGGTGCTGCAGGCAGTAAGTGCCGTCGACTGGATCGGTGGAGGTGCTTATTTCCGTCTCCACAACGACAACGGTGGCGTCAACAGGCATTTCGTTGCCGGCTTCACCGGCCAGAACTTGCCCGGTAATGCAACCGCTGCGCAGATAATTGATCGCAGCCAGAGTGTTGACCAGTCCGTAGCCGAAACCGTAGTTGGGCGATAGAGGATAGGTTGAACTGGTCAGGGGGGTGGCCGTATCGAGCATGATCTGCTCCAGCTCATCGACACTTAAATTTCCATCAGCGGAAAGCAGCAGCGCTGCCGCCCCGGAAATGTGAGGCGTAGCCATGGAGGTACCGCTGCAGAGTCTATAATCCCCGCCCGGGTAGGACGAATAGATCAACACACCGGGAGCGGAGATCTCCGGTTTGATCCCTTCCGCATAGCCGGGACCCCGGCTGGAGGAGGTAGCCAACTCATTGGAGCTGTCTATGGAGGCGACCGCAAGAGCCTCGGGATAGTTGGCCGGACAAGCGATGGTTCCGGCACCGTCCCCACTGTTACCCGCTGCGAACACCGGTAGAATCCCGGCGCTGCGCCAGGCCTGCACCATCGGCCTGAACCATTCGTTTGCATCTCCTGGCTCGGTACTGCCCCAGGAGTTGTTGATGATATCGGGGGCCAGATCGGGGCGAGGATTTTGGCCGGAGGCATCGGTGGGGGCAAGCATAAACTCGCCCGCCTCAAGGGCGACATCGCTGCTGGCCTCATCGTCCCGGAATATCCGGGCGGCGATCCAGCTTGCTGCGGGGGCGACGCCGATCCACTCTGAGCCAACCGACCCCACAATAACGCCGGTTACAAGGGTGCCGTGCCCACCTGAATCTTCCGGCAGGGGTACCTTGGGCGAGGTGGCATCGAGCCAGTTGTAGCTCGCATCGGGGCTGCTGGGCGCTTCCGGATTGTACCCCCGCCACTTTGTCTGCAGCACTTCATGCTGCCAGTCGACACCGCTGTCGATGACTCCTATCACCACTCCAGCACCTTCAAAGCCCCGCTCCCAAACAGCGGGGGCGTTAATCTGGGAGATACCCCATCCAGCAGCCAAAGGCGTCAGCCCTTCAATTTCTGTAATTTCGGGCGGTTCCATCGTGATCGAAGAGTTGGGCAGGATCACCTTCACGTCGGTACGGCGGGCCAGCTGTTCCACCACAGCGGGAGAGGCCTTGACAAAAACCAGATTGACGATATAGAAACTGCGATATTCCAGGACACCGCCCCGGCTCTGCTCCTGTTCCAGGTACTGTCTAATGTTTTTCTGACTCATCGCGGCGTTAGCCTGCAGCTCCTCCACTACCGCTGTGCGGACAGCCAATTGTTTTCTCCGGCCGGCCGGAAAGCGCTTCAAAGTATCCCGGGCCACCTGTTCGGTATCTACCTGCCTGGTCATCTTCACCAGAACTTCGACATAGTCTTCCCTGTCAAGTTCTTCTCTTACGGCCGGGGCTATCTTTTCAGCTGAGGAAGGCGGCTGCTCAAAGATGATGTACTGGCCTGTCTGCCCGGCGTCAATAGCGGCCACGGGAAGCAGTAGGGCCAGAATCAGCAAAACAAAAAGGGAAAACCTCAGGCTGTTACCGGTCATCACAATGCCCCTTCCGGTGCTCTGTAGTTCGTTTAAGCGTCAACAGCTTGTTTTTCAGACCGCTTGGCCAAACAATACAACTGTAGTCTGTATCGGGCACCCAGCCTATTGTCTTAATATGCTCCTCGGCTGCGAGGCTTCATCATTTACACTATGGCAAAAACATAATTCATGATTTCTCTTTATTTCAGCAATATCCTGCCTCAGATAAGTAATTATGGTTCGTGCAATCGATCATTTTAACTCAACGCCAACTTTTATCCTCATTCTTCCCTCTTAATTAGGAGGGGTGCCGGAAACCGTGAGCCCTCTTGAGCCCAGCCATCCTTTGTCATGCTGAGCAAAGCGAAGCATCTGAAACGTTATTGCCACATCACGGGCGCACTTCGCTTTATACTCCCACAACGGGCTAGAAAAGAGATAGGATACCTTAAAGAAGCGCTGAACCGCAGATTCTTCGCTGCGCCAAAAATAGCAACAGAAACTCACAGATCAGATCCTTCGGGCTACGCCCTCAGGACGACCGGTGGGGTGCCGGAAACCATGAGCCCTCTTGAGCCCAGCCATCCTTTGTCATGCTGAGCAAAGCGAAGCATCTAAGACGTTATT
>JAAZIG010000224.1 GCA_012510325.1 Bacillota bacterium | reverse complement strand
TCCATGAAGGAGGCTTCGATATCGATCTGGGTAAATTCCGGCTGCCTGTCGGCGCGCAGATCCTCGTCCCGGAAGCAGCGGGCGATCTGAAAGTAGCGCTCCACCCCGCCGACCATGAGCAGCTGCTTGAAGAGCTGCGGCGACTGCGGCAGGGCATAGAATGAGCCGGGGCTGGTGCGGCTGGGCACCAGATAGTCGCGGGCCCCCTCGGGGGTGCTCCGCGTCAGCGCCGGGGTCTCGATCTCCAAAAAGCCGAGGCCGTCCAGATAGTCGCGGATCAGCTTCACCGCCCGGTGGCGCAGCTCCAGGCGGCGGTAGTTCTCCGGACGGCGCAGATCGAGGTAGCGGTAGCGCAGCCGCAGGTTCTCGTCGGCCTGCAGCTCGTCTTCAATATAGAAGGGCGGGGTTTTCGATCGGTTGAGGAGCTCCAGGGAGCGGACCATGATCTCGATCTCCCCTGTCTTCAGGGCGGGGTTGACCGTCTCGGGAGTCCGCCGGAGCACCTCCCCGCTGACAGCAATAACATACTCGCCGCGCAGGCTCTCGGCGGCGGCGAAGAGCTCCTGGTCGCCCTCGCTGTTAAAGACAAGCTGGATCAGGCCGGTGCGGTCGCGCAGGTCGATAAAGAGAAGGCCGCCGTGATCGCGCCGCCGCTGCACCCAGCCGTGGAGGGCCACTGTTGTGCCCCCGTCGGCCGCGCGCAGCTCCCCGCAGCCCGGGGGCTCTTCCGCAAGGAGAGCGGCGGCAGTGGTCCTTGCCCCTGCCGGCAGCGCGGCCCCGCGGTCCGCTGAGCACCGCTCCTGCAGCAGCATTTCCGCCAGCCTGTCCCGGGGGATCTCTTCCTGCTCGCCTGTTTCCATACGCCGCAGGGTGACCGTATTTGCGGCCAGCTCCCGGGAGCCGAGCAGCAGCACCACCGGAAAACCTCTGCGCCCGGCAAACTTCATCTGCCCTTTCAGGCTGCGCTCGAGCAGCTCCGTCTCCACGGCGAGGCCCCGGCAGCGAAGCTCTTCGGCGAGGCTGAGGGCCTCCCAGGCGAGCCCCTCGCCGGCGGAAGCGATAAAAAGCGGGGGCTCCCCTGCGCTAAACGGCGGCTCCGCCGCAGCCTCCGCCGCGGCCAGCAGCCGCTCCACGCCAAAAGCGACGCCCACACCGGGCGTCGCCGGGCCGCCGCAGTGTTCAACCAGATAATCGTAGCGCCCACCGCCGCCCAGCGAGCCGCCGCCGCGGTCGCCGGGAACAAATTCAAAAGCGGTGCGGCTGTAGTAATCGAGTCCGCGGACCAAACCCGGGTTCAGCCGGTACGGGATCCGCAGCTGTTCGAGGATCTGCTGCAGCCCGGCAAAATGCTCCCGGCAGCCGGGGCAGAGGTGCTCCGTCAGCAGCGGTGCCGGACGCACCAGCTCGCTGCAGCGCTCCTCCTTGCAATCGAGGACCCGCAGGGGGTTCTCCGCGTAACGGCGCCGGCAATCCGGGCACAGTTTCCCCTGCAGGGGACGCAAAAAAGCGAGGAGCGCTTCGCCGTAAGCGGGGCGGCAGTCGGGGCAGCCGACGCTGTTCAGCTCGAGAGTGAAGTTCTCCAGGTGAAGCGCCTGCAAAAACCTGTTGGAAAAGGCGATGACCTCGGCATCGGCGGCGGGATGGGCCGCTCCGAAAAGCTCCAGCCCCACCTGGTGAAACTGACGGTAGCGCCCCGCCTGGGGCCGGTCGTAGCGAAACATCGGCCCCATGTAGTAATACCGGCCCGGC
>JAAZIG010000223.1 GCA_012510325.1 Bacillota bacterium | reverse complement strand
TGTAAAGCGGGAATAAGGTCCCAACCAGCTGAATCGCATATACTTCCTTGAATGGGTAACAGTCTCATGACGGGTATAGATTTCTCTTCCCTGGGACGGTATTCGTTAACACCCTTCTAACTTAAGTATAATATAATCCCCAGGTCAGGTTAAACAGACAACCCTTAACTATAACTTACAGGGACGGATCTCCCGGCCCATTTTTCAAAGGCCCTCTCCCGAGAGCCACAGGCATTATTTGTCATCTTTAAACGTAGTGTATACCACAGATTCTTCGCTGCGCTCAGAATGACCGTGATGGAGCGAAGGATCTAAAACGTGACGATCGGTTAAAAGTGTACGTTAGAGTTGCCGAGCTTGAAGTCGATAATGAGCTCGGAGCGATTGCGAAAGGAGGTCTTTCTGAAGATATTGCTCACATGAAACTTGACCGTACTTTCGGTGATGTGAAGAGCTGCCGCGATCTCGGCATTGGACATTCCCTCCATGATCAGTTTGAAGACATCCTGCTCCCGGGCGGAGAGGCCGAAGCTGTTGACATACTGCAGCAAACGCATCTGCTCCGTATCTTCGGGTACCGCGGCAGAATGATACAACCGCTGGTAAAGAAGAAAGAAAAGGGTGATTACCAGAACGAAGACCACGCTGGCCAGAGCAATGCGGGGCGTGCCGGAAAAATAAGCGGCGCCGAGGGTCCCCGCCGCTTCGCCGAGGCGTCCGGCGGCAAGGCCGAGGACAGCCAGCGCCGGAAGCGCTATTTTGCCCGAAATATCGGCAAAAAGAAGGAGGCGGTAGACCGCCAGGAACCCCAGAAAGAAATAAGCCAGGATCCACATCAGCGTCTCTCCGGTAACGCTGCCGCCCAGGGCCAGGGCGGCGGAGGGAAAGGCCAGGGCAGCCAGAGCGCAGATCGCGCCCCAGCGGCGGTCCCGGTCGCTGATGAGGCCGGCGATGATCAAGCCGGCGGCGTAGAAGGCGCGGGTGAACTCGATATAAACACTGCCGGAGGCGCTCTTCAGGGGGAAGGAGAAGCCGAGCGTGTTGTTCAGCCACATCAGAAAGAGCAACGCCGCTGCGAGCCAGATGGTCCCTCTGTTCAGTTCAGGCCCAGGGGGGGCAGGAGCATGCCTCCGCTCGGAGAGCGGGAGCAGATAGCGCAAGAGCAGCAGCGCCAGGGCGACGAGGAGGACAACAGCGTAGATGCTCTCGCTGCTCCACAGAAACCGGCCGCCCATGGGCAGCGATAGAAGCCAGGTGCCCACGCTGCCGAAGGCGTAAGCGCAGCCGAAGACAAGCCCGCGGCGCCGGGGCTCGATCTCGGTGGCCAGGAGGGTAAGATAACAGCAGGAGAGCACACCGATGGCCAGGTTCAAAAGCGCTCCGGCAGCAATGACGGTGCTCACGGAAGCGGAGAAGACGGCAGCAGCAGTGCAGCTGAGGGCAAAAATAGTGCAAAGGAGAGGCAGACTGCGTCCACCGGCGGCAGCGGGGCGTTTGGCAAAAAGAAAGGCGGCTGCTCCGATGCCGGCCGCTTGCAGCAGGTAGTAAAGCCCGCAGCTTAACAGATTGATCGCTGCGCCGTCAACAAATTGAAGCAGGCGGTACACCTGAATAATATAGGCTGTCCCGCACCATAAAAAATTTAAGCCGATCAGCACAGCGACATAGAGACTTCTTCGGTTAAGTCCTTGGGGAGAGCAGTTATTTCTCGAAATTGTCACCATTTCCCCTTATTTTTTTTAATATACCACAAGTCCTAATTTTAACCAAGAGCAAAGGATCGATTGATTTTCTATACCTGTACCAAAACTATACTCTTATTTATGTGCACCTCTACCTGTCCCGGACTACCGGGGCGGGCAAGCTATCGTTAAACTATTCTGAAAGGGCGCTTTCGGTGAACCTGGAAAAGCGGCGGAGATTGAAAGGAAGAGCCGATCAGTTTGACCTTACTTTGAAAGGGAGGATCAGCCATGGTTAAGTCGAAGGGCAGTTGCCTCGTTTCCTGTTTTCTTGTTTTCCTTTTAGCCCTGTTGTATTTGGTCTCACCTCAGTTGGCTTCAGCCGGGGTGCCGGAAGAAGGAACGATCACGGCGTACGCTTGGAGCGTTTGGGATGAGGGGGTTCTGGCCAAGGGACCGGTTGGGATTGCTATCCCTGAAGGGGATATAAACCTAATTAAAGAAGATTCATCGGTTCAGCATATGCAAGGCGGCGACTTTGTCGAAAGCATCTGGTACACGGTGGATCATGACGGCCGCCTGTTCACCGTTGATTGTGATACGGGCGCTTACACCGTAATCGGTTCTACCGGAGTTAACGAACTGACGGGCTTCACCTATGACTGCACTACGGGGATAGCCTATCTGTCGAATCGAAATAACCTTTACACCATCAAACTGGACACAGCGGAGGTTACTCTGGTGGGGGAAATCTCTTCAGGAGCAATCATCGGCATAGCCGCCAACGGGGAGGGCGATCTTTACGGTCTGGATATTGTCGATGACCAGCTTTACCAGATTGACAAGGACACCGGCGCGGGGACCCCAATCGGCCACATCGGGTTTGATGCGAATTATGCTCAGGATATAGCCTTCGATCGCACCAGCGGCGTCCTTTACGGAACGTTGATGCTAGATGCCCGTATCGGCGGTCTATACAAGTTTGATCTTGATACCGGTAAAGCTATCGAGCTTAAAGTATTTGACGCTGACATTTATCTCACCGCGCTGGCCATACCCTACATAAAATATACCATGGTAGCTGAGGCAAGCCCCTCCGCGGGCGGCACCGTCACCGGGAGCGGCGAATATAAGCCCGGCACGGTGGTGACCCTGTCGGCTGACGCTGCAAAGGGCTATGAATTTGTGAACTGGACAGAAGACGGGGCGGTGGTCAGCACAGAGCAGAATTATGAACTGGCCTTGTTTGAAGATCGCCACTTGGTGGCTAATTTCAAGAAAATAGAAGTGGAGGAGGTCAGTCCGGACCCCACTGCGCCTGACCCTCCTAAAGAAGAGCCGAAAAAAGAGCTGCCCTCAACCGGCACTCAAGGCTATCTGTTTATTTTGCTTGGCTGTGGTTTGTTGTTAACCGCCGGCGGTTTCATCTGCCTGCGGTTGACCAAACAGAGCTGATGCCGAGAGGCGGAGATAGGTCTCTCTGCCGCGGCGTCTAAAATCCGTAAGAAATTCAAGCACAGCCGGCTGCGGGGGCAGCAGCCTTGCCAGGAGGGGACTGTCCCCGCAGCTTGACGAAAATAATCGGGAGCCAAGATCACTATGGGCCAGGGGGACGGATCTCCCGGCCCATTTTTGCGTCAGGGGGATAAATCTCCCGGCCCATTTTTCGGTGCCCCCTTCCCGAACCCCAGGCATTTTGTCATCCTTAAGCAGTTTTTTTCATCCTATCTCATGGTTTTAGGGCAGATTCTTTGAATATCTCTTTTAATCAGCCTTTATTGCCTCCTGTTAGACGGTACAGGGATACAGTAGTCCCTTTTTTGATAAAAGCCACCAGTGATTTGAGGGCTGGGAGCGGGGTAGGGATTGCCCGGCTTACGCCTTTAACCTTGGGGTTCTGGGTTCCCCCCACGGGGGATACCTTTTAATGTCTGTTATGACCTCCTTTTGGCAGGATCTGCGGTTGTAAAAAATCATCTTGGGTGGTACCCACTTATCGCTCCCGGCTTACCCTATCATGTCTCCCTGGGTCATTGCCCTAACATTCCTTCGTTCAGCCTAATGGGAGCGGGTGGGGCACCAAGTCTGAGCGACAGGGTCATGCCCTTATGATGACAAACAGGTTCGCCCCACCCAAGATTCTTTTCGGTTAATACGGATCTGCCCTATGCTTTTTCTAGCCCAGCGGGGAAAGTATTTAGGCTACCAGCTCTGAGCATAGCGAAGGATCTGATCTAGATACCGCTGTTGCTATTCCGGGGGGGCCGCCCCGAAGGATCTACAACGTTCCGGACCGGTTAAGAACACATCCCGAGTTGTCTTGCACTCCTCCCGATGCGTCTAAAACAAGTTGACAGAAAACTCGTAAATGGGGGTATTGATCGACGTTGGTCCGCAAGCCATAATAACCCTCTTAATACCCATAACTGGTGAATGAATTATGTCAAATTCATGTGAATAATGTTGAATAAACGGAGATAAGCACTGAAATCAGGGATCACCCTGTGGATAACCCTGTGTATAGTGTGGATTACTATTAATGGAATTACCCGTAAAAGGAATATAGATGCCCTTAATTTTTATCCTATGACCCTATTTCGGTCTACATAACTAGTTGACAATGAATAAATCAAACAAAAGATTATTTCTGAATTTACCTCCGGGTGACACTATATTGTCTTGTGATTCTGTTAATATGCTTTCATATGGCAGATTCGTTCCAACAATAACGCTGTTACGTTGGATAGAAGGGTCACTCCACAATC
>JAAZIG010000222.1 GCA_012510325.1 Bacillota bacterium | reverse complement strand
CTGGTGGCTGCATCGCTCATCACCGCCGGAGCGGTTTCGGTCAGCGGCATGATCGGTTTCGTCGGCCTGATCGTCCCGCACGCCATGCGCATCATCATCGGCCCGGACCACCGCTATCTGTTTCCGGCGGCGCTCTTTGGCGGGGGGATTTTCCTGGTAGCCGCCGATACCTTTGCCCGCACGGTGATCTCTCCGGCAGAGGTTCCCGTGGGCATTGTCACTGCATTCCTGGGGGCGCCCTTTTTCATCTATCTCTTGCGGCGCCACCGCGGAAAATATCGTTTTTAGGTGATGGATATGGGCTTTGCCATAGAAGTGAAAGAGCTCACTTTCAGCTACGGTGCCGGGACGGTTCTCGACGGGATCAACCTGACTCTGGAGCAGGGTGATTTTATCGGAATTATCGGTCCCAACGGCAGCGGCAAGTCTACTCTGCTGAAGAATATGGC
The DNA here is from genome assembly GCA_012510325.1 of Bacillota bacterium. Lineage (GTDB taxonomy): Bacteria > Bacillota > Dethiobacteria > DTU022 > DTU022 > JAAZPQ01. The sequence continues at coordinate 3,982 of JAAZIG010000222.1, read as the reverse complement.
CGCTGTTTTAACCCCCACCGGCGGCGAGATCAGGATTGACGGTAAAGCGCTGTCGCGGTGGCGGCGGCGCGACCTGGCTCGCAGGCTGGCCGTGGTGGGGCAGGAAAGCGGCTCGGGATTCAACTTTTCAGTGGAAGAGATGGTCTCCATGGGGCGCTACCCCTATCTGGATCGCTTCGGCTCCCTCAAAGCGGAGGACCGCGAGGCGGTGGAGAGGGCGATGCATCTGACGGGCAGCTATCACCTGCGGGAGCGGGGGATCTTTTCTTTGAGCGGCGGTGAACGGCAGCGGGTGATTTTGGCCCGGGCCCTGGCTCAGGAGACCCCCTGCCTGCTGCTGGATGAACCGACCTCGTTTCTCGATCTGGGCTACCAGGTGGAGCTGCTGGAGCTGCTGCAGAGCCTGAACCGGCGGGAGCAGCTCACCGTTGTTCTGGTGATGCACGACCTGAATCTGGCTTCGCGCTACTGCCGCAAGCTGTGCCTCCTCTACGGAAACCGGATCTACGCCCGCGGCACTCCCGAAGAGGTCCTCACCAGGGAGAACATTCTCGAGGTCTACCGGACTGAGGTGCTCATCGAGCCCCATCCCCTGGATGGAAAGCCGCAGGTAATCCCCGTCGCTGCCGCCACTCCGGCAGAGCTGAAGAATAATTTTAAGCAAAGGGTTCACCTCATCGGCGGCGGTGGCAGCGCCACTCCCCTGATGAAGGAGCTGTTTGTCCGGGGGTTCACTCTTTCCGCCGGCGTGCTCAGCGTCGGCGACAGCGACTGGGCTACAGCCCGCCGCCTCGGGCTGCTCATGGTTGAGGAGGCCCCTTTTTCCCCCATCAGCCTGCAGCGCCACCGGCAAAACCTGGAGCTCATCGAAAAGGCGGGAGCGGTTGTCCTGGCCCCCCTCCAGATCGGCCCCGGCAATCTGCTCAACGTGGAGGCGGCTTTCTGCGCCCTGCAGCTGGGGCGGCCCCTTTATGTGATCGACGATCCCGCCGTTCAGGCCCGTGATTTTGCCGACGGCCGGGGAAAGTTGCTCTACCGCCGCCTGCAGGAGGGCGGCGCTCTCTTTATCACCAGCCTTTCCTCTGACGAGCTCATTGCCCGGCTCTCGGCCGCACCTTCCTGAGCAAACTGCAGCGCTTCCCCGACGGCGCAATATCTTCTCTAATTGCAGGAAATAGTATGTTTAAAGAGAATTTATAAGGATAAGGTCGTTTCTTGTAGAACAGCGCCTCTGTAGAAAAAGGGGGTCAGAGATGCTACGCTCATATCCGGATACAGAAAGTCAACCGGAGCAGGCCGCAGAATTTCTGGCAGCAACATCCCCGGTTGAGGAAAAGAGCTCTCCGGCGTCTAAGATCAGAATCCGGGTACGCTTTGATTATCGGGGACTGCCTCGCCCCGCCCGTTTCTTTTTCGGCGGCAAGGGGGCCCGGGAGGTGGCGGAGGAAATCCGCGAGCAGCAGTCCAACATGTGGCGTTATGTCCCGATTCAGGGAGTGAAGATTGAGGACCTTGAATTCATCGAGCTCTACTCGGTCTATGATGACAACGAGGAAGCCCTGGCGGTCTATGCTCCGGTGGAGTTGAGCGCGACGCTGGACTCGCTGGAAGATGTGCTCCGGTTTGTCTGCCGCGATGAATTTCGCCGGGTGGAGTTTGTTGAGCCGGTTCAGGCGAACCTGACCGGCCGCGATCTGGAGAGGCTGTTCTTTCGTTTTGGAGAAACACTTCAGCAGAAATTAAGGGAACAGGAGCTGTATTGAGGGCGGCGCCGACAGCGGTGCTGTATAAAAATACCCCTCGCTGCGTAAATTATGCTCAGGGGTGATGACGGTGGGTTCGCTGCCGCGGCGGTTTTCCCGGCTCTCGGCACGGTGGGAGCGTCTCCTGTACAGAGCGACCGCCTGCTGTGTGATTCTCCTGCTCATTAGTCAGCTGCTGATGCTTAACGACGGCGTTCGCCGTCGGCTTAGCGGGGTTGAATTGCTGGAAGGTGTCCCCTACGGGGGAGAAAAGAAAGCTGAGTAAAGACGGTGAAGCTTTAATTTTAATCGAAAAAAGGTATTTACCAGAAGATCTCGAAAAAGAATATGACATGTCGATAAACTCTCAGTTGAAAATTGCCATCGATGGGCCTGCGGGTTCTGGGAAAAGCACGGTGGCGCGGGAGGTTGCCCGCCGGCTGAATGTTGTCTACCTTGATACCGGAGCGATGTACCGGGCGATTGCACTGAAGTTGCTCCGCGAGAGCTGCGATCTCTCCGAGCCGGGCCGGGTCGAGGCGCAGCTGGAGCAGACCACGGTGCAAATTCTTGCGGATGAACGAATTTTGCTTGATGGAGAAGACGTCACCGATGAGATCAGAAGCGCAGCGGTTAACGCGGTGGTCTCGCGGGTGGCGGAGCTGCCGGCGGTCCGGCGCAAGATGGTCCGGCAGCAGCAGGAGATAGCGGCTGTGTCAGAAGGTATTGTCATGGAGGGACGGGATATCGCTTCTACGGTGATGCCCGATGCCCCGTTTAAATTCTATCTGGATGCTGCTTTACCAGTCAGAGCACGCCGCCGTTATTTGGAGCAGCGTGACAAAGGACTACCCCTTTCTTATGAAAAAACCGTTCATCAGATAAACGAACGCGACCGGATCGATTCCGGAAGGGCCGATTCACCCCTTCGGATTACCCCCGGCACTGCGGTTATCGATACTACTACCCTGACCATTGAAGAAGTGGTTGAACAAATATTGCAGGGGATCAATCTGCAGGCAGATTGAAGGGAGGAGCTTAATTGCTCTACAGCTTTTTCTATTTTGTTTTTGGAATTATCTTTCGCCTTATTTACCGGCAACAGATTTACGGGCGCGAGCTGCTGCCGAAACAGGGGCCGCTGATCATCTGCTCCAATCATATTAACTGGCGCGATCCCATCTCGGTGGGCATCGCCATGCCGCTCCGCTATAAAATAAAATTTATGGCCAAAAAAGAACTGTTTAGCAATCCGGCGCTTGCCTTTTTGCTTAAAAGGGCGGCTTTCCCAGTCGACCGTGATAAAGCGGACTTCGGAGCTATCCGCCAGGCCTTTAAGGTACTGGAGGAGGGCGGGGTGCTCGGTCTTTTCCCCGAGGGCACCCGCAGCAAGACGGGGCGGCTGCAAAAGCTGCAGGAGGGCACTGCTCTCATCGCCGGACGCAGCGGGGCTCCGGTTTTGCCTGTTTTGGTCGTCGGCCCGTACCGGTGGGGGCATCCCCTGCGCGTTATCATCGGGCCTGTTTTTCACATTCCCGCCATGGATTACAAAAAGCGGGGGGAGAGAAAGGCACAGCTGGAGGCGGGAAACAGGATTATCCTGGAGAACCTGAGGGCTCTTGATCCTGCCGCCGGCAGCGAATAAAGGGGCCGCTTACGGCTTGATGGAGTGAAATAATTGTCGATACGCCTTGCTGAATATGCCGGCTTCTGCTCGGGGGTAAGACAAGCCGTGGAGAGAGCCCTGCAGGAATCATCCCGCGGGGCCCGGGTATCGACTCTCGGTTCTCTCGTCCACAATGAGGCCGTGGCGGAACATCTGGCCCGGCACGGCGTCGCTGCGGTGGAAAGCCCCGGTGAAGCGGCGGAGGGAATCCTTCTGATCCGCACACACGGGGTTGCTCCGGCGGTGCTGGAAGAGGTTGAGCGGCGGAAAGACCTTGCGATTATGGATTTAACCTGCCCCAAGGTCCGGCGGCTTCAAAAGCTGGTCGGGGGGCTGGCAGAGAGTGGTATACAGATCATCATTTACGGAGATTCCCGGCATCCGGAGGTAAAGGGGGTTATCGGTTGGGCCGGGGGAGAGGCCGAAATTGATATCGTCAGTACTGTGGAAGAGCTGAAAGAGCTGACGATCAAACCTTCGGCTGCTTTAGTCGCCCAGACGACAGGGCAGAGCGCCAGATATCGCGAAATAGGGGAATGTTTCCAGCAGCGATGCCCCACTGGGAAGGTTTATG
>JAAZIG010000221.1 GCA_012510325.1 Bacillota bacterium | reverse complement strand
CGCCAGGGAGAGGATGAAAACCCAGGCCAGGGAGAGGTAATAGCCCCACCCGTTGATATAGTCTTCGGACCAGGTGGCGGAGGCTTCACCGGCGTAAACAAAAACAGAGCGGTGCAGATCGTTGGTCAAAACAAAGAGGGTGAGCAGAAGGGCGCCGCCGGTAAGCGCCGCCAGGCTGCGGCGCGGCGGCAGGCGGTTGCGGCGGTTTACATAACACATCAAGAGCCAGCACACCGGGAGGGCGTGGCGTGCCAGGTAGGTAGCAAACCAGAGGTAGCGCGTCAGCCCGGGAGTTGGCGCCAGGATTTTGGCTATGCCGGTGAGCATCCACAGCAGGATAAAGAGCATGCTGTAAAAGCTGGTGGTGCGGTACAGCCCCGCAGGGATGCGCCGCAGGATCCGCTGCGCCGCGATAGAGAAAAGAAGCAGGGTCAGGCTTTGCAGCAGCAGCCTTTCCTGCAGCGACGCCGGGCCGGAGCGTTTTACCGCGAGGACATTGCGCCGGAAAGAGGGGTTGAAGGTGAGCCGTGCCCTGTCCCAGGCAGCGAGATCGGTGTGGCCGGCAAGGGGCGAAAAGCCCGCCTTGCTCAGCGCCTGCCGCCCCTCAGCCGAGAGCAGGTATGCTTTCAGCGGCTCCAGCTTTTCCACTGTCTCCCCATGCCCCGAGAACAGCAGGCCGCAATCCACCGCCAGAGTGCCCTCTCCGGGGATAACTATCTCCCAGTCCGGGGAGATCCGCTGCAGTGCGGCAGCCTGATAATCCCACAGGATCACAGCATCGTGCTCCGCCAGGCGCTCCGGATCAAACATAGCCCAATATTCCCGGGAGTGATATTGATCCTGGCTGTTGAGGCGGTTCTGCTGCTGCAGCGAAGCATACGCGTCAATTGCCGGCTTGAGATCGCCCTCCGCCGCCCCCAGGCCCCGCGCCAGGGCGATGGCCGCCAGCCGTCCCCCCTCGGTGCCGTGGTGGGGCGGCAGCACCATCGCTTCGCTCTCCAGGAGACTGCGCCAGCCCCTGATGGCTCCGGCGGAATTGCCCTCTCTATTCACAGCGATGACCACAGTTGCTGTGTAGAGGGCCATGTATTCGCTCCCTGCCCGGAGAGCACTATTGTCATAAGGGCGGGCCTGCGTGCCGAAGACCAGGGCGGCGCCATTGAGCTCCGGAAGCCGTTTGCCCAGCTGATAGGGGTTCAGGCGCTCCATGCTATCCCCGCCGCGGGGTGCCAGGATCCCCGCCATAGGGTCAAAGGCATCCTGCACCAGCAGGATCTTTCCGCCTCCGGACTGGTGGAGAGGAGAGAAGAGAGCCAGCGCGGCGCAGCAGAGGCTCGCGCCCAGCCATAACCATACCCGTTTCAAAGGGATACCCCTTTCAGTTTCAGGGTCCTGATCTCTAGGATGATTATACCGTAAAAAAGGATGTGCGGCCTTAACCTGCCAAAATCACCATCACACCATCATCATGAAAATGCGCCGGCTTTGCCGCCGGCGCACCAGGGTTTTACTGGTTGGAGAATCTGCCGCCCTGCTCAAGGAGGGGGGCGGCAGATTCCTACAGTAAAAAGAGGTCACCCTCTTTATGGAGAGAGGGGGAAAGCTTTGTCAAGTCTGCGCTATAGCGCAGGATGAGCACGGCATCCACGATATTGACCTTGCCATCGCCGTTGACGTCGGCGGCGACCTCCTGTGCGGGGGTCAACTCTACGGTGCCGGCGATGGACTTCAAGAGCCAGATGGCGTCCTGCACATTGACCACTCCATCGTTGTTGAGGTCACCGGGAGCAATATCGGGGGGATCTTGGAAGGTGGCCTCCACATACACATCATGATCGGGCATGACAAAGCTGGTCCTCGCTGCTGTGGCGTTGGCAAAGGTTACCTCATTGCTGATCCACTTGTGGAAGATTTTCCCCTCCGGAGGATCATCAGCTTCGATCAGTACGGTCTCCCCTGTTCTATAGGTGCCGCTGCCGCTGCCGTTGATCACGGTTACAGAGTACGAGCCGAGCACGGTGACCTGGCAGGAGGCGCTGAAATTGCCTTCTGCGGTGAACACCCGGATGGTGGTTGTGCCTGGGCTGGAGCCGAGCACCTCGCCCCATTGATCTACATATGCCACCGCGATATCGTCGGATTGCCAGGATACGTTCCTGTTGGTGGCGTTGGCGGGCAAAACAGTGGCGGTGAGCACAGCGGTTTCGCCTACATCGAGGCTGATGGCAGTCTGGTCCAGGGTCACACCGGTGACGGGGACAGGGGAAACGGTGACCACGCAATAGTCAGAGAAATTACCTTCATCCGTTCTTGCTGTAACATATGCTTCGCCGATGCCCACAGCCGTGAGCCCGCCCCCATCATCAACCGTGACCACATTGCTGTTGCTGCTCGACCACCAGACTTTCTTGTTGGTGGCATTGGTGGGCAAAACCGTGGCGGTGAGCATTGCGGTCTCGCCCACCTGGAGGCTGATAGCAGTCGGCTCCAGGGTCAGGCCGGTGACGGCGCCGGGATCGAACCAGTCGATGATGAACTCCTCGCTGTAGTGCTCCTGGAAACCGGGTGTACCGCTGTTGTCAATGAACCTTAACCGGTAGGTGCCGCCAGGCTGTTCGCTGGGTGTATTTGATACCGTCACATCCCCGGCGCTTCCCTCCACAGGGATGCTGGAGTACCAGCCGAGCTCGCCTTTATGCTCAAGTACACCTCCGCTTATAGGCTGGGTCAGAGTCCAGGTCACCTTGCTGTTTGCGCGGTCAAAGAGAGGCTGCACGGCGAAGAGGGTGGAGCGGTAGTTGGCCTGCAGGTTCGCCTCCTCGGGGCTCATGAGAAAGCTGGCCCGGGGGGAGTGCACCGTGGTGCCATTGATGAAGTTCACGCAGGGCTCGTCGTATTCAGTGTCGCTCCAGTGATCAAACACGTAGTTGATAATATCTCCCCGGGCGTAGATCTCGACCTCATCGTCCTCCAGAAACTGGCCGGTGGTGATGTCGTTGGGGTAAAAGCCCCGGTCGATAAAGCCGTTGATGACCCTGAGGTCGCAGGGGTCGCCCCGGCGGTAGGTGGCGACCCTGTTTGTGCTGTCATTGATCACGGCAAACCTGGCGGGGTCATAGGTCAGCGTGCCTGTGTAGGGGTGTCCACCGCCCGCCCAACTCAGCTTTAACAGCTCTGCCCGGGTCAGGGTGATGACCCCGGCCTGGATCGCCACGCTGCCGAGTGTATTTGCCGAGTGGCTGCAGTTGATAATTACCCTGCCATCGGTATCGCTGGTCACAGGGCCTTCCAGGGCGTAGATTCCCAATGCCGTCCCGGCGACGTCGTTGGATATACAGTTGGTAATATTGAGCGAGGCGGAGTCTTCCAGAGCCACCCCTTTCGGGGCGCAGAGCCCTGCTACCGGCTGGCCGAGGTACGTTGTGGCGGTGGTTTCAGCCTGCACTGACACCTCGGCTTTTCCGCCGATGGTGATGGAGCCTTGGCTAAGTCCTTCATCGACGGTGATGCCGCGGACCTTCCCGCTGCCCCTCACGGTCACGCGCAGCCTGGCAGCGTCTTCGGCAGTGATGGAGATGTCGCCGCCTCCGGTGTTGCTTATGCCGAAGGAGACGTTGTAGATAAAAATATTGTTGTTATCTCCCACCAGCTTGATATGCAGATCTCTTTTGACGTCCTGAGCGGCATAAATATTGCCGCCGTCATAGTCCCACAGGGTGAGGGTGCCGGTGCCTGCATCAAAAAAGGCGGTGCACCCCTCTTCCCCCAGAGTACCCGACTGGGCCCGGACCCCATCTACAAGATAAGGGTATTGTGCGCTCAGATGCTGGCCATTATTGACATAGACCCTCGGCACGCCCGGGTTTGCCGCCTGCGCGAGCATGGGGGGGATCAAAAAAGCGCCCACCATGAGCCCCACGATAATAAGGGTCAGAACGGACCTTCTTAACTTTAAAGCGATCATTTTCTCTCTCCTCCCAGTGCGAGAATTTTTGGGGGTGCGCGGAAAGCATGTTCTTCCGGCAGCTTTTTCACGCCGCAGCGCTTCTCCTGCGCTCCATCTCTCATGGGGAAAGAAGCTGAGGGAAAACTGCCTGCCTCTCTCCGGAAATTACATTACTCCATTATAAATGATACGGCAAAACACCTGCTCTTGTAATACACATCTGTTGTCAGATGATGTTAACAATTGTATAAGCGGGCGGGGGGATCTTCCTCAGGCCCTGTTTGGGGTACACCTTCGGGGTTGAACTCTGGAAATCCGAATGTTATCTCTGGATATTAAGATATTCAAAGGGTTCGAAAACATCTATCCTGAAAGGGAGGCGGCAGCGAACTCATAGTATTACGCTCAGTGGACCCCATGCGCTGAAGCATACGAAGTGCGGGATTTAAAAATGAGCATCCGGGTAAGAGATTGTCTCTCATTGAATATCCACCGGAAAAAGTTTTTGACCCATTGGGCTCATCTGTTTATGTCTGCAGGCGATTCTTGTTTCTCCTAAAGTCTTGACCGCTTTTGCGCGGAAGCTGAGAGTGCAGTGCTAAGGTTAACGATCACTTTCTAGCATGCAGGAAAGCGGTGCTCCCGGCAAAGATAAAAATTTAATCTGGCGGAAGGGTTTCCCAGAGCGGCGCTGAATAGTCATATGATATTACAACATCATTGGGGAGGGTGAAATTTTGGACAGGCGACATATGTTGAGAACCCTTATCTTTACCCTGGCATTTCTTGCTCTTTTTCTTTGCCCGGGATGGATGGTTAACGCTCTGGCTGCCAAGGAGGCGGATGCGGTCGAGTTTGTTGAAAACGGGGGTTTTGAAACAGGAGACTTTACGGGGTGGATGGTTACAGGCGGTGATTTTCCCGAGGTGCAGGGTAGCGTAGTGTCCACGGGTCTTCATGCGGCGCACATGGGAGACGGAGCAGAGGGCTTGTGGTTTGGGGGCGGGCAGGGCAGTGCCACCATCGAGCAGGAGGTTACGCTTCCTGCCGGGGTGGAGAATGCCGTTCTCACCCTCGACTATCTGGTGGATGACACGGATGAGGATGAGGGCTGGGATGGGATGCAAGTATTTATCGATAACCAGGAAATTCTCTACGTGTGGGAGGAGACCGACGGCTGGGAGACCTTTACCTATGATCTTACCGCTTATGTGGGCAAATCTTTTGTTCTTGCTGTCACCGCCTGGACCGCTGATGAAGATGTTGAGATAAATTATTATGTGGATAACATCAGCGTCTCTGCCAATGGATGGACTGTGAGCAAGAGGGCCAACCCCGAGGAGCTCACTCTGCGCCGCGGCGAAAGCGCGGTCATTGAATATACTATCGTGACCGAAAATTACGGGGAATTACCAGCGGGGCTTGAGGACAGTTTTCTCATGCTTGGTTCATCCGCGGTGAATTGGGCGGATGCTGAAAATGATACCATTTCTCTGTCGGGCTTCACTTTTGTCAGGGAGCCGGGCTATTCGGGGCTGCTGGCTGCGCAGGATACCGTGGCGGGGGGCACCTATAGCTACAAAGTCACGGTAACGAACGTCTCTGCCGAAGAGGGTGCTTCATACGTTCTGTTTAATTCCGCTGCGCTCATCTTCAGAGGGGAGCCCCTCAGGGAGGACAGCGTAAGGGTGACGATTTACGTTCCCAGTGCAAGTGAAGAAGAGGAAGAGGAAGAGGAAGAGAAGGAAAAAGATCCCGGTCCTCAGAAGGAAGAAGAAGGCGAGAAAGAAGGGGAACTTCCCAAGACCTCCGGGGGCCTGTCGCTGGCCACTCTGGCGATCATAACGCTGGCGTCGGGTGTGGCAACTGCCACCGTCCGGCGACGTCACCGATAATCGGGCATGCTCAAGGGGGCGCATTTAATGCGCCCCCTTTCAGTAATCCCCACACCTTTAGCTCCAAGGTTCGGCGGCGGAGCAACGTGTACGAATTCGCGAAATTCAAAGAGGGGCCTAAGGTAAAAACTGCCCTATTTTGGGAGCAGTTCAAGATAACGCTTCAGTTGTTGGTAAAAGTTTGCCCGGGTTCCGGCAAGAAGAACTACGACCTTTTTCCCATTGACTCTCCTAATGGTATAAGCGATTTCATAGTTAACACCCTTATATGTTACAGCGAACCCGTAGATGCCAGCCAAGTCCCCACGTTTTGGCCGGCCGATATAAGGATTTTTCTTTAATTCAAGAAGGGCTGTTTTATAAGCTTCTTTCAAGGGTTTTTCTTTTAATTTCTTAAAGAAACGTTCAGCTTGAGGACTGAAAAGCAACTCATCCATAATCAGTCCTCCGAGCCAAAGAGTTTTTCGAAACTAGCCGCGGGCTTCTCGCCGGCTGCAATAGCATCTGCTTCCTCAAGCATATTGGTAACGGCTTTTTTTATGTTTTTGCTTTGGGTTTCAAATTGCTTAACTAATTCGTCTCCGGAATATCCCTGGGAAACCAGGTCCTTTAAAATCTCCACAGAAAATTCACCAGGTCCCCGGTGAAGGGGTTGGATAATAATCTTGCCATCTTCCAGCAGACATTCGACTTCGCTGCCAAGATCGAGATGTTTATAGAATTGTAAGGGTATCGTTATTTGACGCTTCTTGGAAACGTTGATTATCTTGCGGTCCATAAGATCACGCTCCATTTTGCTTGTGGCCATTGTTCAAACCTCCCCCATAGTATATGCCAAAGCAAGAAATAGAATGCCAATTTCTTTGTATCCTTACATTCTATAAACATTATAACAGGGAAACAAAGAAAGCTCAATGGAATATGAAAGCATTCATATGCTGTCTTTGCGTTCTTTTATGGATCAAATGAAGGGAGGTTAGGGGAGAAAAGGATATCTTCTTCCCGGTAAAGAAGAGGACACCGGTAATTTGCATTAACGAATAAAGCACTCAGTTCGTGCCATTGGAGGAAATAGTTCATGACAAAACGTCTCATCGGTGGGATTGCCGGCTTGGCTATCGCTATAGTTATGGCTATAGTTGAACCGGTTCTCGGATTAACCCCGGCAGCCATGGCGGGATTGGGCATATTTTTCTGTGCGGTGCTGTTCTGGATCTGTAACGTTCTGGCCGACTATGTTACCGCGCTGCTGATGTGCGCTGCCTGGGCCGGTACCGGCATCGTTCCGTTTAACATTGCTTTTGCCCAATTCTCCAGTGAGATCTGGTTTCTGCTGGTGGCGGCCCTGGCTCTTGGAGTTGGTGTTTCCCGGAGCGGTCTTCTGAACAGGATCTCGCTGCAGGTCATGCAGCTGCTGCCGGCAACATTCAAGGGGCAGACGGCGGCTCTCGTAATTGCCGGAAACCTGATCGCGCCGTTGATCCCCAGTGTTACCGCTAAATGTGCCATGGCTGCCCCCCTGGCCAGGGGGATCAGTGAACAGATGGACTACAAGGCCGGCAGCAGGGGTGCGGCCGGTCTATTTGGCGCCATGTTTCTGGGGTTCGGGATTACCGGTCCGGCTTTCCTGAGCGCTTCCTTCATGTGTTACACCATAAAAGGGCTGCTGCCCCCAGCGGTGCAAGCCGAAATAACCTGGAGCTTTTGGTTGATCAATGCTCTACCCTGGACTCTGACCGTGGCAGTGCTGGGGTATCTGGCCATACAGCTGTTGTACAGCCCCTCCAGAGAGGTTCAGCTGGAGGCACAATATATCAAACAGCAGCTTGTTGCTTTGGGGCCCATGTCCCGAAACGAGAAAATCGTTTGCGTTGTCCTGGCGGCATGTTTGCTTCTCTGGATGACAGAAAAGGTGCATGGGATAACCGCAGCGATTGTAGCGATATTCGCTGTTTGTATCCTGATGGGTGTGAATGTGATCAGCCGCAGCGATTTTAGAACCGGGATCAGCTGGGATGCTGTCATCTTCATCGGCTGTATTATCAATATCGGTCCCGTTTTTTCCGAGCTGGGTATTGATCAGTGGATTGGAACGGCGGCAGGACCCTTCCTGACTCCCATGGTCTCAAATATATGGTTATATATAATCATTGGGGCAATCGTTGTCTACTTAGCCCGTTTTATACTCGTATCGATGCTCGCTACCTTTACCATATTCACCGTGATCGTAACCCCCTTTGCGGTGAACGCAGGGATCAACCCATTTGTAACAGCATTTGTCATTATAGTTTCGGTAAATGTATTTCATATGTTTTACCAGAACTCCACCTATCTGGCGGGTTTTTATGCCGCCGGGGATATGGTCACCCATAAGCAAATGATCGGATTGTCGGGGGCCTATATGATCATATCACTGCTGGGGCTGGCTGCTTGCGTTCCCCTGTGGCGCCTGACGGGCCTTCTGCCGTAATTTCCGGGAATGGGTTAAGTAAGTGTCATGCTCTGCTACAGGGACGCCCTTTGGATCGTTTTAGGAGGTCTGTTGATGCAGAAACGGGCTTGGCAGATCTTGTTGATGTTGATCTGGAAACACAAAATTTAGATATTATTATCCCTCTTCTGTTGTATTTGGTTTGGAGCATATCTTTTGAAGATAAATTTATCGATGCACTGAACAACGGTCTTTGGTTCGGCTCTTAAAAAGGCTGGAGAGCCTGAGCAAATGAGAGATTTTGGATGACGGTTAAACTGCTTCTCTCCCGGTCGGTTTCTTTTCGATTATGACAATGAAAAGATAAATAAGGTCATCGATATTGTTGTGATTGCCCATGTGCAAAGGGTACGCTAGCAGGAATAAATGGGTCAGGCGTTGAAAAAAGGAAAATGGTCACGGGAATTTACGGGAAAGAATTTGTGGGGATGACCCCAGCGGATAAAAAAGAACAATTAAAGCCATGGGCGATCATGGCGGCGCGATCAAAGAGATCGGGATTTAACGACTGTGAGCCGGTGGGCTATTCGCTGGAGAATCATATTTATCTGGGGGGTGAAATGATGAAAAAGCTGGGTATCTTATACGCAACCATGACCGGGCATTCCAGAACAATTTCCGAAGCTATTGGGAAAGCCCTTGAGGTGCAAGCGCTAAATGTCTCGGACCGTCCCGTGTTTGCTGACGTGGATTTGCTCTTTATCGTTGGCGGGATCTATTCAGGCACCAGCCTGCCCTCACTTTCAAAATTTGTGAAGACCCTGACGTCGGACCGTGCCAAAAAAGTCGCCTTGGTGACCTCAGCGGCAAGGGGACAGAAGCAGAACACAATCCGGAATATTTTGCAGAAAAACGGTATCGAGGTGCTCGATGAATTTGCCTGCCCGGGCAGCTTTTTGTTTCTCAGCAGGGGGCATCCCAATGAACAGGATATACAGAATGCGGTGGACTTTGCCGTAAAGATATCAGGGAAAGAGCCTCAAAATTAAGATGTTCTTCTGCTTGGCGGAGCATCAGCAGCGCGGACATCTGTTGGCACAGCGGTGAGATATTACCGGTTGCCGGAATTCATTGGCATTTTCATCCTTTCTTGTTTGGATGTACCTGGAAGATGCACTGCCGATGCTTGAGATATCTGTCAAGGTCTTTTTTAATTTGCAGCCGTTCAGTGGAAAAGGCCGTTAAAGCCCTGTGGAGCAGGGTTTTGGCGGCCTGATACTTTACATAAATTGTTGGTTAATCAGGCATTTTGGATTCACCCATGGTTTGTCCGAGGTCAACCGGGGGCGATTTGTTTGGTTTGTTTCGCAACCCCTCTCATTGACAGGGTGGTCCTAAAATATATAATGCAAATACAAGAGCGATTTCCAAGTGGTGTTGCTGTAGTAAAGGGTGGGTTGGTGGCAGAAAATGCTGTGCCGGGGACCTGCCTGAGACGGAACGAAATTTAGGAGACGGATTCCGCTGAACGACAGTGTATCGCTGAGCAAAGGAGAGAGCTTGGATGAATGAGAACGAGGAGCCGTGGTATCTGAAAATCCCGCCCTGAGTGTTTATCTATGTGCTGCTGGGAGCAGCGCTGGGGATATACGCTCTCGTAAAGTATTTTATGAGCTAGGGGAAAGCAGAGCTGCAGGGGGCCCGGGCGAAGAGCCCTATTCGCTGCGGCAGGCTGAGGCTGGAAGAGAGAGGGCCCGCCTTGGCAGAAGATGAAGGCGTCGGGAATAATATTGGGGCCGGCAGATTTGCCGGCCCCAAAGTGTCTTTGCAATTACTCACGCGTGCCGATCCCTTTCGGGACGGGCCTGGCGGTTCAGCGCCCCGTGGCTTACAGTCCCAGTATCGCCACGCTGCAGACGTTCTGGTGGGGCACTCCGCCGAGGTTGTGCGTCAGTCCCAGGCGGGCGTTTTTAACCTGGCGCTCTTCGGGCCAGCGCTGCAACAGCTGGCTGTAGATTTCATAGAGCATGCGCAGCCCCGAGGCACCGATGGGATGACCGAAACATTTCAACCCGCCGTCGGTCTGGCAGGGCAGCTCGCCGTCAAGATCGTAAAAACCGCTCAAGACATCATCGGGCGCTTGGCCCGGCGGCGAGATGGCCAGATCCTCCATGGTTACCATCTCGGTGATGGAGAAGCAGTCGTGCACCTCCATCAGGTCGAGCTCTTCACGGGGATTGGTGATGCCCGCTTCTTCGTAAGCCCGCTGTGCGGCATGGCGTGTGGTCATGATGTGGCCGCCGTCCCAGCGGTGATAGAGTGCTTCCTCCCCGGAGCTGACCGCAATCTGGAGCGCTTTTACCAGCACTGTTTCCTGATCCGGTTTGAGCCGCCGTGCAATTTCCGGCGTGGTGACAATAGCCATCGCTGCTCCGTCGCTGACGCCGCAGCAGTCAAAGAGCCCCAGCGGATAGGCCACAAAAGGCGAAGAGGCGATCTGTTCTTTGGTGACGGGGCGCCGCAGGTGAGCCCGGGGGTTTTTGGCGCCGTTCTGATGACTCTTCCAGGAAACATGGGTGATCGCTTCCTTAACTTTCTCCAGAGGCAGCTTGTTCTTGGCGGCATAGGCTGTGGCCAGAAGAGCGAAAAGCCCCGGAGCGGTGGCGTTGGGCGAGAGCTGCTGGATGAGCTGTCCAAAAATCGGGGAGTCGGGCAGCCCGCCGTAGCCGACATCCTTCAGCTTCTCCACTCCGGCGGCCAGGGCGATATCACAGGCCCCCGAGGCCACCGCATAGCAAGCGCCGCGGAAGGCTTCGGTTCCGGAGGCACAGAAATTTTCCACCCGGGTTACCGGAATGAAAGGCAGATGCAGAGTGCTGGAGAGGTAGCAGCCGCCCTTGCCGATATTGACCTCGTCGATATGGTTGCCGATCCAGGCGGCCTCGATATCTTTTTTCTCAATTCCGGCATCGTCAAAGCATTCGCGGAAGGCTTCGATGAGCAGGTCGCTAGAATCGAGCCCCCAGTGTTCGCCAAAAACGGTGCAGCCCATTCCCAGAATAGCTACTTTATCGCGGATTCCTGCAGCCATCTAAGACACCTCCTTTACGGGAACAGCTTTCCAGAAGTAGACGGTGGTATCACGCTTCTCGTCGTAGTATTTGATCCGGAAGGTGAACTCCACCTCTTTTCCCACTTGCAGGTCTTCCAGGGTGCAGTCGGCAAATTCAAACATGTACCGCCCTCCCCCGTTAAAGTCAATGTTGCCGTAGATCGCCGGCGGGTTGATCGAGGCGGCGAGCATATCCGAGGTATAGCTGACGATCTTGCCGCCTTTGTCGGAGAAGGTGAGCGGTTCCATCTCGTCTATCGCTCCGCAGTCGGGGTTAACACAGACCCGCTGCGGCGGATAATGGCGGGTGCCGCATTTGGTGCAGCGGGTTCCCTCCAACCCCAAGAGAGCCTTGCGGCTACGCCAGGTCATCGACCAGCGCGGGACCTGCTCTTCCTCGCCGCGCAGTCCGAGCTCCACCGGCGCCATCTTCCGCCAGGTGAGGTACTTGATATAGCTGTCCAGCTCGGCCCGCTGGGACAGGGTGTCGGAAAAACGCTGCCGGTCATTGAAAGCGGCGATCTCCGGGGTAACCTCGAAATAGAGGGCGTCGCAGCCGCTGCCGTAACTGATGAGGAGCAGCTTGTCACCCGGTGAGGCTTCTTCCAGAGCCTTGGTCAGCATCAGCAGCGGGTGGGCGGCGCCGGTATCGCCGCTCTTCTGGAGAAGGTCGTCTTCAACCTGCGTTGGCTCCAGGCCCAAGGCCCGGTTCATCTTTCTGCGGGCGCCGACGTAGTAGCAGGGATAGATGATCTTGGTAAAATCGGATATCTCCAGCCCCTGCTGGCGGCAAAGGCCGGCGATCACTTCGGGGATGAACTTTTCGTAGCCCATATCGCGCACCCAGCGGTCTTCCCACTGCCGATTGTAGGTCGTGGAAGCGCCGCGGTATTGATCGACGAAGTCGTAAGAGAGAGAATAAGATCCCTTGAACAGGGCGATGGGCCTGTCGCCGCCGACGAGCACCGCGGCGGCGCCGTCACCGAAGATCATTTCCTGCAGGGAACCCATCTTGCCGAGACGGCAGTCTGCGGCGCAGGTGAGCGCCGGCTTGCCGCTGTTGGCGGCGCTGAACTCCAGAGCGGAAAGCAGGGCACTGCTGCCCGCTTTCAGGGCCCCTCCGAAATCGGCGCTGCGAATATTTTCAGGAATGTTGAGCGCTCCGGCAACAATATTGGCGCACTGCCTTTCCTTGTAGGGGGCGGTGGTGGTGGCAAAGTAGAGCGCTCCGAGTTTGTCGGAGTCAAACCCATCCAGGCAGCGTTTCCCCGCCGCTGCGGCCATGGTGATGGCGTCTTCATCGAAACTGGCTACCGCTTTTTCGCCCGCTGCGTTCATGATCAGAGCCGGGTTCAGCCAGCTCATCGCTCCGAAAATGTTCATCCGGTCGAGTCGGAACCGGGGCAGGTAAGCGGCATAAGAGACAATACCAACCATATGATCTTCCCCTCCATTCATGGATTTAACAAAACAGCCGCGTTGGTCAGGCAATATTCGCCTCGTTCAGCGGTTTTGGATCTGAGAATCACCTCGTCGGGCTTCTCCTGCCACATCTCGGTGACGATATTTTCCCCGGGGAAAACATGACGGGAAAAACGCACTTTCATTGCCTTGAACCTGGCGGGATCGTTATCGCAGTATTCGCGGAGCACCGCCCGGCAGGCGAAGCCCATGGTGCAAAGCCCGTGCAGGATCGGCTTGGGAAAACCGCCCATGGCCGCGAAATTGGGATCGGCATGAAGGGGATTGAAATCACCGGAAAGGCGGTAGAGCAGCGCCTGCTGCGGCAGGGTCGGCAGGGAGAGCACCTTGTCGGGCTCCCGCTCGGGCGGAACAAAGCCCGGCTCGGGCCCTTTGTCTCCGCCAAAGCCTCCCTCGCCGCGGATGAAGACGCCGAACCTGTTTAGAAAGAGTTCCTCTTCCTTTTCATTTTTGGTGACCACTTCTATTTCGATGAGGGCCCCTTTGCCCTTGTCATATAGCGCGGCCACCCTGGGGTAGGAGGTCAGTTTCCCTTCTACCGGGATGGGCCGGTACAGTTCCAGGTATTGTTCTCCATGCAGCAGCATGGCCAGATTGATATCGACTCCCTCAAGGCCCATAATTCCCATGAGAGCGGGAAAGGGGGGCACTACCCCGAAAGAGGGTATGACCTGCAGCTCATTTTCATAAACGAAATTCAACTCATCATCTGCGGCCCCGGCTCCAATACCGAGAGCGTACAGCATCACATCCTTCGTTTGATAATGAAACATCAGGGGATTAAGCTCTTTGCCGACGATTGCAGGGTCGATCGGCATTTTGGTTCCTCCTTCGTCAGTTTATTTTTAGATCATCTTTGAGAGGACATAACCGGTCTGATCCATCGCCGAGCTGTACTCGCGACCGTCTTCCAGTGAACTGATCTTTTCGATCTGCTCGGCGATCATATCCGGAGTAATTCCGGCCCCGGTGTCGAGGAAGATGCCGGGTCCTTCGATCACCGCCGCCCGGCTGTAGTAGCCCCCGCCGGCGGTGTAGATCTTGCCGCTTTCCTGGAATTGTTCCGAGCACATATAGACAACCATGGGGGCAACATATTCCGGCTTGACCTTGTCGACCACATCGGGAGGCATCACCGTCGCCGTAAGGCGGGTGCCTGCTGTCGGCACAACCGTATTCGCGAGAACCCCGTAGCGGGCGCCCTCCTGGCAGACGCAGTTCATCAGACCGACAATACCCATCTTCGCCGCCCCGTAATTGGTCTGTCCAAAATTACCGTACACTCCTGCTGCCGAGGCGGTGGAGACAATCCGTCCGTAGCCCTGCTCGCGCATATGGGCAAAGGCGGCCTTGGTGCAGTAATAGGTGCCGTTCAGGTGTACTTCGATCACTTTCAGGTAATCGGCGATCTCCATCTTGAGCAAACTTTTATCCCGGAGAATGCCGGCATTGTTGATTAAAATATCGACCTGGCCATATTGATCGATCGCTGCTTGAATAATTTTTTGTGCGCTGTCCCATTCGGAGACGCTTTCATAGTTGGCCACTGCGTCGCCGCCGCCACTTTTGATCTGGTCGACCACCTTCTGTGCGGGAGTGCTGTCGGCCCCCTCCCCGTCAAAAGTTCCGCCGAGGTCATTAACCACCACTTTGGCGCCCCGTTCAGCCAGCAGCAGAGCGTATGCCTTGCCCAGCCCGCCGCCGGCTCCGGTGATCACTGCCACTCTTCCGTCAAACCGTAGTTCGGACACTCGATCCAGCTCCTTTCAAGTAATCTGTTATTAGTTTATTATATTTTCCCTCTTTAATCAATATTCAAAACTCATATAATCAGATCGGCTCATTGTAGGTTTTAAAAGAACCTCACAGGTCATATCGCCAACTGCGTGGTTGCGGGCCCGCCAATTGGGACCCCTGTAAGCTGTTATTTCGACTCTACGCACCGATGCTATGATTTAGTTATTTTTAGACCTCTCCAAATTTGGCTCCCCCGGTCAATCATAGTTATGGGAAACTGGATCCCCTGAGGGGATTTTCCAAGGGGTGAGACTTTTCTTTTACTCACAGGAAGTAATCCCTTTGGCAAAACCTACAATATATTTACAATGATAACCTGCCCGGGGTTTCCTGCTCCATTCTTATGTAGGGGCAGAAAGATCATGCTGCCGTTTACTGACGTTATCAGCCGGCGAGTCCCGCCGGAAGGCTCTTCTGCGGGTGCCGTGGCCGCCGCCGTCAGAGATATGTAATCACACGGTCAAAAAGAGGGAAGACGCCGGCCGGTAGCGAAATCAATGCATGCTCAATTGAATGTTTTCTAACAACTTTGCAGATGCGATTTTAAGTATAGAATATGGTGAGGGAGGCGGTTACATGAGAGAAGTGGTCGTTGTCAGCGCTGTCAGGACTGCAGTGGGGACCTTTGGCGGTTCCCTAAAGGATGTACCGGCAGTCGAATTGGGCAGAATCGTGATTAAAACTGCTTTGGAAAGAGCCGGACTAGCTCCCGGAGATGTTGAAGAAGTCCTGATGGGCTGTGTGCTGCAAGGGGGATTGGGACAGAGCGTCGCCCGGCAGGCGGCCATCAAAGCGGGCCTGCCGGCGGAGGTTCCCGCCACTACGGTGAACAAGGTTTGCGGCTCCGGTCTGAAGACCATAACCGCAGCGGCTACGGCAATTCGTGCCGGGGAAGCCGATATCATCGTGGCCGGCGGCACGGAAAACATGAGCGCAACTGCATATGCCCTCCAGGGGGCGCGCTGGGGCATGCGCATGGGCGACACCAAGACGGTTGACATGATGATTAAAGACGGTCTGTGGTGCGCCTTCGGCAACTATCATATGGGCATCACCGCTGAAAACATTGCCGAAAGATTTGGTTTTACCCGGGAGATGCAGGATCAGTTTGCTCTGGAAAGCCAGCAGAAGGCCCGGGCGGCTATCGAAAGCGGCCGCTTCAGGGACGAGATCGTCCCCGTACCTGTGCCTCAGAGGAGAGGCGATCCGAAGATGTTTGAGGTGGATGAGCATCCCCGGGATACCTCTCTTGAACTTCTGGCCAAGCTGCGCCCGGCTTTCAAAAAAGACGGCACCGTCACCGCCGGGAACGCTTCCGGGATCAATGACAGCGCTGCCGCTGTTGTCCTGATGAGTCTGGAAAAGGCCAAAGAAATGGGAATTGAACCGATGTTTTTTATCCGCAGCTACGCTTCTGCCGGCGTCGACCCGGCGATTATGGGGACCGGCCCGGTGCCGGCAACCAAAAAGGCTCTGGAAAAGGCCGGTTGGGCTGTCGACGACCCCGATCTCATCGAGGCCAACGAAGCTTTTGCCACTCAGGCTCTTTATGTATTGCAAGAGATCGCTTTTGATCCGGAGAAGGTCAACGTAAATGGCGGAGCCATCGCTCTGGGGCACCCTATCGGTGCCAGCGGCGCCCGCATCTTTGTGACCCTGCTTTACGAGATGCAAAAGAGGGCTGCCCGCCGCGGACTGGCCACACTCTGTATCGGCGGCGGTCAGGGCATTGCCTGTACCGTGGAAGCACCCTGATCTCTTCGGGTAGCAGCTATTGTCTTGGAAGGGGCGCCGCGCCCCTTCCAGGACAGTTTGTCTGCCTCTTTTGGCTCTGCTGTTGAAATTGAAACGGCGGAATGAACTGAGCAGAGGTGAGTAGAGGGACCGTCGCCGCAGCGACTACCTGCCGCGGCGAGCGCCGGTTGCCCTCGAGGAGATGATTTGCTATAATGCCTGTGCAGGGGCGTGTAGCTCAGCTGGGAGAGTGCCTGGTTCGCATCCAGGAGGTCAGGGGTTCGAGTCCCCTCACGTCCACCACAATGAAAAAACACCACGGATTCAGACCGGTGGTGTTTTTTGTTCCTGTTTAAAGAGTAGCCCAAGCTTTGCCGGAATACAAAAAGGAGTTGACCATTGTGCAAGAAAAACGAGGCGGGAAATTTATAAAAGAACACGTTGCTTTTGGCAGTGTGCTTTTGGTTGTGGTTATGGTCGCGGCTCTTCTAGTTGGTTGTCTGCCGTCCAGTCCCCAGGTTAAGGCGCAAAATCTGATGGAAGGTATCGAGCCCTCACCCGTTTCCGGGCAGCCCGTTGATGAACAGCTCACGAAAACCATGGCCGACTTTACAGTGCAGCTATTCCAAAGAGCGAGGAGCGAATCAGAAAACTCTCTGGTTTCTCCCCTTTCCGTATTGCTGGCTTTAGCGATGACGGCCAATGGTGCCGCAGAGGAAACTCTCGTGCAGATGGAGCAGGTTTTAGGCGGCACCCTGTCCATTGATCAGCTCAATGAATATCTTTATTCCTATGTAAAAGGCCTCCCTGTCGAAAAAAAAGCGAAACTGGTGATGGCCAACTCGATCTGGTTCCGCGAAGACGAAAGCCGTCTGGTTGTTGAAAAAGAGTTTCTGCAGAAAAATGCCGATTACTACGGTGCCGAAATCTACAAAGCTCCTTTTACCGAGGCTACACTTGCTGATATCAACAACTGGGTGGAGCTGAAAACAGAGGGCATGATTGAGCGAATCCTGGAAGAAATAGACGATGATGCGGTCGTCTATTTGCTCAATGCAATTGTCTTTGATGCCGAATGGAAAAAGGTTTACGAGAAGAATAGCATTTACCGTCATGAATTTCGGGATAAGGACGGTAAAACAATAGAGACAGATTTTATGAGGGCGGAGGAGACACTTTATTTGGATGACGGCAAAGCCGTTGGATTTGTGAAGCCTTACTATGGAGATCACTATAGTTTTGTCGCTCTCCTGCCGAACGAGGAGATCGGTTTGGAGGAATATATCGGCGGGCTGACCGGTGAGCAGCTCTGGCAAACAATAGCAGAAGCACAGGAAATTCCTGTCGAGACCTCCCTGCCTAAATTTACTTGCGCTTATGAAATACAGTTAAACGATTTGCTGAAGGATATGGGGATGACGGCGGCATTTGCCCCCGGCGAAGCAAATTTTACCCGCTTGGGGCAATCCTCCCGGGGCAATATCTTTATTGGCGAGGTGCTGCACAAAACATTTATTGAAGTGGATGAAGCCGGCACCAGGGCTGCAGCGGTGACGAAAGTTGAACTGAAAGATGAATCTGCTCCCATGGAGATAAAGACAGTTGTTCTGGACAGACCGTTTCTTTACGCCATTGTTGACAATGGGACGGGGGTGCCTCTATTCATCGGCAGTCTGCTCACCGTTGCGGATAACTGATACTGCTTAAACAAAGGCCTTGTCCCGGGGACGGTCCGTCCTGAAGAGCAGTTCTCTGCGTGGCAAGCGCTTGCGGTTGCTTCGGGAGCCGTGCTGCGGGAGACGTTTACCAATTGGCGCCTGCTCCGGCAAGAGAGCAGTCAGCGGGTTTGGTGGCTTGTTTGGGAAAGGTGTTGCTGGTGTTAAAGAAAGATATTCAGCGGCGGCGGACTGCTCTGTTGACAATGCTTCCGAAGTTGTTATAATTGTTTTGTCAGCAGCAGGTTGGTTGTGGGGACGTAGCTCAGGGGGAGAGCGCTTGACTCACATTCAAGAGGTCGGAGGTTCAAATCCTCTCGTCCCCACCACAAGAAAACCCTGGAAAGTAGGCAACTACAAGGCTTTCCGGGGTTTTTGTTTTTCCTCAGAATAGGGCTCTATAGGCTGAAATTACACTGTGACCCCCCATAAGTTGCAGTAAAGGGTAATTTTGTCATCCTGAGGGCGCAGTCCGAAGGATCTGCAGTCCAGCGCTCCTTTTAAGTTGCCCGATGGTTTTTCTAGCTGTGGGGGGGTACAAAGCGAAATGGCTCCGTGATGCGGCAGTAACGTTTTAGATGCTTCGCTACGCTCAGCATGACAGAAAAGGCCGGCCCCCCCCGTGGCATAAAAATGAGCCGGGAGATCCGTCCCTGTAAGTTATAGTTAAGGGTTGTCTGTTTAACCTGACCTGGGGGATTATATTATACTTAAGTTAGAAGGGTGTTAACGAATACCGTCCCAGGGAAGAGAAATCTATACCCGTCATGAGACTG
>JAAZIG010000220.1 GCA_012510325.1 Bacillota bacterium | reverse complement strand
GGGGGGCGGCTCAAGGGTCTCGATATCATCCTGGCGGTGAATGAGATTCTGGTCAACCTCGACCTCCTTGTTGATCAGGGGCGCGCTTCTGAGGAACAGGTTGAAGGGACGGCTCTATTCGAGGTTCGCTAAAAAGGGACGGGGAGAGGCTGAAGATTATAGTTTAGGGGGGATGCCAAAGATGATCGAGCTGTATATCAAAGACGGATGCCCGCATTGCCGGAAGCAGATGGAGGCGCTGGATCAGGAGGGTTTTTCCTACCGGCTGCATAATGTTGGCGACGACGCCGTCCTCAAAAAGGTTAAAGAGCACTACGGCGCCGGGATGGTGCCGGTGATGGTGGAAAACGGGAAAGTCAAAACCATCGGTTACCGGGGCCAGGGGTGAAAGATCTGACAAGCACCGCCGTGAGCGGTGCTGCGGGCTCCTTCTATTTCTGACCAAGGGAGCGATTTTATGAAGCAGCAGGAACTACATTTTCTCAGCGGCAGCCTCAGGCTGGAGGGGCGCCTCACGATTCCAGCGCAGGCCGAAGCAGCGGCGGGAGCGGTGATCTGCCATCCCCATCCCCTCTACGGCGGCAGTATGGACAACAACGTGGTCTCCGCCATCAGCGGGGCTCTGGCCGAAGCGGGGATCGCTTCCCTGTGCTTTAATTTCCGCGGTGCGGGGCGGAGCGAAGGGGTACATGACGGAGCGCAGGGTGAGATCGACGACGCTCTCGCCGCTTTCGATTTCCTGGCCGGGCTCAGCGGGGTTGATTCCCGCCGGGTCGGTCTGGCCGGTTACTCTTTCGGCGGCGCCGTTGTTCTCCAGGCGGCTTTGCAAAGGGGCACAATCGGGGCTGTCGCCGCTGTCTCCCCGCATGAGATTCCCGCTCTTGGCGCCGCTGCCTGGCCCTGGCTGCTTCTCTGCGGCTCGGCAGACACCCTCGTACCTCCCGATTCTGCCCTGCAGCAAAAAAAGAAGATCGCCGGAGGGGATAGCGCCGCTGCCGTCGAGGTGATCGCGGGTGCCGATCACTTCTGGTACGGTTACGAAGAGCTTCTGGCCCGCCGGGTGGTTTCCTTCTTTCAGCGATATCTATCTGCCGGGAGCTCTTAAGGGGTAGAGAGATCCTACCGGCGGTGTTCCCCTCCAAACGTACACTTTTGTTTAGTTTGGAGCGGTTCCCTGATCGTCGCAGCGGCCGGGGAAATACCGGTGCCGTGTATTGCTCCGCGGGGGGGCGCCGCTCCCCCGGGGTGACCGCATGATTTTCCCTCAATCATGCGCTAGAATAGGTTTGGCGGCGCCGCTTCCCATCGTGTTCAGCTGAAAACACTTTGCAGGCAGACCGCCCGGCGCTTGCTTTGGTCCGACTTGGACAGGCATAAGTAAGATCAACAGGAAAAAGCAGGAGGTGGTGCCGTTGAAAGAAATTATTCTGCCCGAGCCGGTGCTCACAGGTCGGATTTCTCTGGAAGAGGCGATTTACGGGCGTATCTCCCGGCGCAGTTTTCCAGAACGGGGCCTGACTCTGGCACTGGTTGGACAGCTCCTCTGGTCTGCCGGCGGGAGGGGAGCGAGGGGTGCCGCCGGGGTGTCGCGGGCGGCCCCTTCTGCGGGAGCCACCTATCCGCTGGAACTGTATCTGGCGACCGGCGCTGTTGAGGGGCTTGACGCAGGTCTATACCGCTATCTTTACCACAACCATGCGCTGAACAGGCGGCACCAGGCCGATCTGCGGGCAGCGCTGGCCCGGGCCTCTCTGGGGCAGGAGATGCTGCTGCAGGCGCCGGCGACTGTGATTATCGCCGCCTGCTATGAAAGAACGACCCGCCGCTATGGAAAAAGAGGCTACCGCTATGTTTACATGGAAGCGGGCTCTGTTTCGGAGAATATCTATCTGCAGGCGGAAGCACTCCGCCTTTCCACAGTGGCTGTGGGGGCATTTGATGACAGCGGGGTAAAAAAGATACTGGGTGTCGAAGAAGCGCCCCTGCTGCTCATGCCCGTGGGGCTCAGACATAAACAAGAAAAACTTTGACGAACGCCTGTGCTATTGATATCATAAGCTCACGGTTTCCATAATGAAACAGCTTACGAGGGTAATACAGCAGGCGAATGCAGAAAATTAAAAATGAACTTGTGATAGGGGTAATCCGCTGTGCGTAATGAGATCATGGACTTGTTGGAGATAAGGACTCTCGGTCATTTTACGGTCAAATATGGGACAGAGGTTATCTCGGAGAAAAGTGTGCGCTCCAAGGTGTTGTGGGAGCTGTTCAAGTACCTCTTGACCAACCGCGGCAGCCGCCTTCCGGCTGATACCGTTCTGGAGACGCTCTGGCCGGAAAAGGAATATGCCGATACCGGGGCTGCGTTTAAGGCCCAGATCCACAGGCTTAAAAAAATGCTCGAGGAGAACGGTCTTCACGAAGAACGCCATCTGGCCATCGTTTATACACAGGGGTGCTATCGCCTGGATCTGGGCAGCGGGTGCTGGCTGGACGCGGCGGTCTTGGATGATCTTTTTGACAAAGCGGATACGCTGAGCACAGAACAACCCCGGGAGGCTATGGAAATATACCAACGGCTGATCACGCTGTACAAAGGCGACTACCTGCCGGAAATAAGCAGCCCATGGGTCTTTCCCGACCGGAACAACTACCGGCGCATCTTCCTGAAAAGTGTTTTTAATCTGGACACTCTTTATCGTCAGGAGGGAATGTTTGCGGAGTCGATCGGCCTGTACGAGGATGCCCTGCAGATTGTCCCCTTCGAAGAGGAGCTGCATATCCGCTATCTGCAGGCGCTCATGAGTGCAGGCAAAAAAGGAGAAGCACGGGCCCATTACGAAAATATCACCTCACGCGAATACCTTGAAACAGGGACCAAGCCCTCTATGGAAATGAAAGATATTTATCAGCTGATCACCCATAAAAGCGAGAAAGTCGATATGGATCTAAGCAATATCCACGAGATGATGGTAGATCGGAGTAAAACAGATTCTGGTTACGTCTGTCCGCCGGATTATTTTCGTTTCCTCTACAGTCTGGAAAAGCGCCGTTTGGAAAGGAGAGGCCGCACTGCATTCCTGGGATTGCTAACCGTAACCAGACGCAATTACAAGCCCCTCTCCTTAAATATGCAGGAGGCAGCAGTGGCCAAGCTGACGGAGATTGTCGGCAAGAATATCCGCAAAGGGGATGTCTACACCCAGTGGAATGAAACTCAGTTTTTGCTTCTCCTTCCCGACTTAACGCGAGAGTTGGGGGAAAGAGTGCTCAAACGCATCAGAAATCAGTTTAGGAAAGAGACCGCCCCGGAAGATCTGATCCTCAGGTACAAAATAAAATCCCTGATTTAGTCATCAGCCAGGAATCCCCCCTTTCACTGCTTGATTGCAGGTTATTTCTGTAAATGGGTTGATGGCGCTTGCTTTAGCAATTAACTGTTTTTTCCCCTAATATATAATTTATGCAATTTCACCTGGCAGACCCCACCTGTAACCGAAATATAACCGTGATTTAACCGAAATATACCTTCTCGATGATACTATTTCCATTGCAGACAGAAGTGCTGGGGTGATGGGATTAAATGATGGTGCGGTCTGCAAAGATGCGTGTAAGGGGGAATGAGCGATTTTGCGGAAGCAAGTTCCTAAACATATTGCGGGAGGTGAGTTGAATTTGCAGAAAAAATTTCTCAGTTTAATCGTGGTCAGCATTGCTCTT
>JAAZIG010000219.1 GCA_012510325.1 Bacillota bacterium | reverse complement strand
GTTTATAGTGATTATAATGAATTCAAAGAGGGGATTTGGGATAATCCCCCCTTTAAAGCAGGTTTTTAAGCTGTTTGCCACACGGTCTGACGTCCCCTTTGTCCCACAGGGGGTACTCAGAGCAGATCCTTCGGACTTCGTCCTCAGGATGACAAAAATTACCTGAGCCAGGGGTGAGCCAGGGGGACGGATCTCATGGCTCACTTTGCGAGGTTAATATCTATATGTACGGGACAATGCCAGCAGGGAAACCTTTATTTTCCGTAAGAATAAAACCCGCGGCCTTTTTTCCGGCCCCATTCGCCTTTGACATATTTCTCAACCACCGTCGGCGACGGTTTGTCAGCGGGATCATTGCTATCCCGATAGCGCTCCATGGCAACATGGTAGCTCAGGTCAATTCCGATAAGATCCATCAGGGCAAAGGGACCAATGCGATGGCCCAGGGCATTGACCACGGCGCTGTCAATATCTTCGGCGGAGGCAACCCCGGTCTCAAACAAAAAAAGCGCCTCATCCAGGATCCGGCGCAGGATCCGGTTGACCAAAAACCCGTAGATCTCCTTATGCAAAAGCATCGGCTCCTTCCCCAGCCGCCGCACCAGAGCCAGCACCACTGCGGCGGTCTCCGGAGAGGTATGCGGCCCCTGGACCACTTCGACGCAATTCATCACCAACGCCGGGTTGAAAAAGTGCATATTGCAGACCCGGTCCGGGCGCCCTGTCTCCGGAGCCAGCAGGGAGCTGACAAAAAAGGAGCTGTTCGTTGTCAAGATAGCCTGCGGCGGACAGATCTCGTCAAGGCGGCGAAAAAGTTCTTTTTTGGGCTCCAGCTTCTCTACAATCGCCTCGATGACAAAGTCGGCCTCCCCGGCCCCTTCTTCCAAGCTAGTCGTAAAGCGCAGCCGCTGCTTCGCTGCGGCAGCCTCCTCCTCCGTAAATCTTCCCCGGGAAACCCCCTCAGGCAGATATTTCTTCACAAAGGCCTCGGCCTTTTCCAGCTGCTCAGCGCTGACATCGATACAGAACGTCTCCAGCCCGGCCAGCGCGCAGCAGAGCGAGATCTGGTGCCCCATAGTCCCCGCTCCGATCACCGCAACCTTGCCGACCTTCTCAGCGCTCATCTTCTATAAACCTCCTTCTATTTTTTTCCCATTATAACACATCTCACAAAAGAGCCGGACGGACCCTCTTCCTGCACCTTTCCAGGCATCGCCCCCCCATCCCGCCCTGCCCCCGCTCTTTTGAACAAACTGGAGAAACCGGCTGACAAACCGGCTTCTTCCTGGTGTATACTGTGGGTAAAGGCAGAGGGGGCTTGGCCATATGAGCTATGATACGCTGACGATGACGGCGGTAAGTACAGAGCTGCAGAAAATGGCAGTGGGAGCGCGGGTGCAGCGGATCATCCAGCCGCGCCGCGAGGAGATCGTCCTTTTTCTCTACCTCCGGGGAAAGGAACGCAAACTGCTGCTTTCGTGCCATCCGCAGCGCGCCCGGATCCACTTCACTTCAGCACAACACCGCCGGCCGGAGCAACCGGCTCCCTTCTGCATGCTCCTGCGAAAATATATTTCCGGGGCGCGGCTC
>JAAZIG010000218.1 GCA_012510325.1 Bacillota bacterium | reverse complement strand
TCCTCGCCGCGCATCGCCCACAAAACCGATGTCGGCGGCGTCGAGCTCGGGCTGCACAATCAGCATGAGGTGGAGAATGCCTACCGGCGCATCATGGAGCGGGTCAATCGCTACCTGCCCGATGCGCCGATCTACGGAATAGAGGTGCAGAAGCTGGTCGACGACGGGATCGAGGTCATTATCGGTATGTCCCGCGATATACAGTTTGGCCCGATGATCGCTTTCGGTCTGGGCGGCATTTACGTGAATCTGCTCAAGGACATCTCTTTCCGCCTGGCCTCTGCTTTGGACAACCGCCGGGCCATCGAGGAGATGATCGCCGAAACCAAAGCCTTCACCCTGCTCAAGGGCTACCGGGGGCAGAAACCGGCCGATCTGGAGGCGCTCATCGACGCCATCTACAGAACATCGCGGCTGGTCCTTGATTTCCAAGAGATCACCGAGCTGGATATCAATCCGCTGCGGGTCTACAGCAAACAGGCTGTCAGTGTGGATGTCAAAATGACGATCGATCTGATCGAATAATAAATCGCTAACGGGGTGAGATAATGAAAACAATCTATTTTTCGGGAAAAGCAGGCGATGGAAAAACTGCCGCCGCCCTCGGTATAGGCTTGAAGTTGGAGGATGAAGGACTGAAGGTCTCCTATTTTAAACCGCTGGGCTTTCAGAAAGGGATCGCCAAGAAAGAGGACGATGATGTTCTGCTGATGCGCGAGGTCTTCAGCCTGCCTTTTTCCAGCCGGGTGATCAACCCCATCGCCTTGAATCCGCAGTATCTCTCAGGAATGCAGCACAAGGAGCCGGAGAGCATTTTGGCCGAGCTGGATCGTTCCTTTGAACGCCTCGGGAAAGACTGCGATGTCCTGCTCATCGACGGCAGCATCGCTCCTGAGATCGGGTTTAATCAGGAGATTGATGATTTCGCTCTGGCGAAGCGTTGGCACGCCACCGTGATCCATGTGCTCAAGGCGGAAAACGATTTTGATCTCGACCGGGGGCTGCTCTATCAGGAGATCTGGTCCTGCCGGGAGATCCCCGTGCTCGGAACGCTGCTGAACAATATCTCCCGCACCCAGCTGGATAAATCCATCGGAGTTTATCAGCCCCTGCTGGAGAAGAGAGGGCTTCCTGTTTTGGGGATCGTCCCCCGCCAGGCGGAGATCGCCGCGCCCACTGTTGCGGAGTTCAACAGCACCCTTAACGGTGAAATTCTGGCCGCTCCCGATCAGATGAACCGCCTCGTTGAAGAGGTTGTCGTCGGCACGATGACGATCGAATGCGCTCTGGGTTACCTGCGGCGCGCCCCCAACAAGGCCCTCATCACCGGCGGGGACCGCAGCGATCTGGCCCTGACCGCTCTGGAGACCAGCACCTCGGTAATCATCTTTACCGGGGGGTTGTACCCCAATGTACGCGTGCTGGCGCGGGCTGAAGAAAAAGGGGTTCCCGTGATCCTGGTCCACAAAGACACCTTTGCCACTGTTGAAAGCCTGCACAATGTCTACCGGAGCATCCATCCGGACAATACCGCCGCCATAAAAATTGTCCGGAAAGTGATCGATGAATATGTGGACTGCCGCCCCATCCTGGAATATATTCGGGGATAGCCCGGCCTTCCTGAATCTGTGCTGAACCTGCAGCAACCGGCCTCGACCGGCGTCCTGCCGGGGCCGCCCGCCCGGCTTTCCACCGGAGCGCCCACCCCGGCGGAAGCGGTCCGGTAAACGGATGACTAATTTTTAAAAATCTGGTATAATTCAAGGGGAGACAATTGCAAAGAAATGGAGTCTCCCCAAATAATATCGATGAGTCGCAAATTTCAATCGATACCACAGAGGAGGGCTACAATGATTGGCGGTTACATGGGCAAGGTGCTGCAGGTCGATCTGAGCACGGGCAAAACCAAGAGCTACGCCCTGCCCGAACGAATGCTGGAGCTCTATGTGGGCAACAAGTGCCTGGGGGCGCGTCTGCTTTACGACCTGTTGCCCCCGATGACAGACCCCCTCAGCGAAAAGAACGTCTTTATCGTTACGACTGCCCCACTGACCGGTTCAGGTGCTCCCAGCAGCAACCGGTTCAACATAACAACCAAATCACCGCTGACCGGCGCCATCGTCAACTCTAACTGCGGCGGAAATTTCGGGGTCTTTCTGAAAAGGGCCGGCTATGACAGCCTGATCATCACCGGAAAAGCAAGCCGGCCGGTCTACCTGACCATTGATGAAGAGAGCGTCTCGATTGTCGACGCCGCGGAGCTGTGGGGACTGGACACCCAAAAAGTGCAGGAAAAGCTGCCTCCCCGGGCCGGAAAAATCGTCATCGGCCCCGCCGGAGAAAACCTGGTGAAATACTCTTCGGTCTTCTCCCAGGAGCG
>JAAZIG010000217.1 GCA_012510325.1 Bacillota bacterium | reverse complement strand
CCGTCCCTGGAGAGCTACTACGAGGCGGAGCAGGGCGGCTCGGCGCTGCTGGAGATGAGCGCCCGGGTCACCCCCGCGGATCTGCCGCAGGTGCAGATCGTCGATATGCGCGAGGAGATGCGCCAGGGTCACCGCCACATCTTCAGCCGCCCCCTTCTGGCCGGCCTCGAAGGGGTTCTCGAGCGCCGGGAACAGGCGCTGCTGTTCCTGAACCGCCGCGGCTTCGCCGGCTTTATCCTCTGCCGCGAATGCGGCTACGTCGTTTCCTGTCCCCACTGCGCCGTCTCCATGACCCTGCATCTGGACCGGGGACGGATGCTCTGCCACTACTGCTCTCACGAGGCCCCGGTGCCGCGGAGCTGCCCTGAATGCAAAGGGATCAAGATCCGCCACTTTGCCGCCGGCACCCAGCGCGTCGAGGAGGAGGTGCGCAAGATATTTCCGCAGGCCTCCCTGGTGCGCATGGACAGCGACACCACCGCCACGCGGGGCTCGCACCAGCGCCTCTACCGGCGCTTCCGGGAGGGCCGGGCCGACATCCTCATCGGGACGCAGATGATCGCCAAGGGTTTCGATTTTCCCCGGGTGACCCTGGTCGGGGTGGTCACAGCGGACACTATTTTGAACCTGCCCGATTTTCGGGCCGCCGAGCGCACCTTTCAGCTGCTCACCCAGGTTGCCGGGCGCTCCGGGCGGGGCCGCGGCGGCGGCGAGGTGATCGTGCAGACCTATCACCCCGGCCACTACAGCATCCAGACGGCGGCGGAGCACGATTACCGCTCTTTCTACCGGGCCGAGCTGGAGCTGCGCCGGGCTCTGCTCTACCCGCCCTTCTCCGATCTGGTCCGCTTTCTTCTGAGCAGCCCCGACGAGGCGGTTCTCTGGGAGGCGGCGGGGATCCTCGGCACCGCTCTGGAGGAGTGCCGGGGGCAGGCCGAGCTCCTCGGGCCGGCCCAGGCTCCGCTCTACCGCCTGAAAACAGTGTACCGGGTTCAGCTGATCCTGAAGGGGGAGCGCCTCGCCGCCGCCGCGCCGCGGCTGCGCAAGGTGATGCACTCATTCCGCCTGGAAAAGCTCTCCGCCCCGGTGCGGCTGACGGTGGATTTCAATCCCCAGATGGTGCTATAATGGCTGAGGAGGTGTTCCTGTGGCCATCAGAAAAATTGTAACGGGCAGCCATCCGGCCCTGCGCAGCAAAGCCGCTCCGGTGAAAAAGATCAGCGAGGCGGTGCTCCACCTCCTCGAGGATATGGCTGAAACGATGTACGAATACAAGGGCGTCGGCCTTGCCGCGCCGCAGATCGGGATCACCCGGCGGCTCATCGTCGTCGATCCCGGGGAGGACCGCCTGATGAAGCTGATCAACCCGCAAATCATCGAGATGGAGGGCTCACAGGAGGGCCCCGAGGGGTGCCTCAGCGTGCCGGGTATCTACGGAGAGGTCCCCCGGGCCACCCGCGTCGTCGTCGAGGCGCTCGATCCCGGCGGAAAGGCCGTCCGCATCGAGGCGGAGGGCTTTTTGGCCCGGATCCTGCAGCACGAGATCGATCACCTGGAGGGGACCCTTTTCATCGACCGGGCCGTCCGCTTCTTCGATCCCGCGGAGGAGTCCCCGGGGGAGGAACCCCCGGAGGAGGAGCCGGTATGAAGCGGCTGAGACTTCTCTTCATGGGGACCCCCGCTTTTGCGCTGCCCTCCCTGGAGCGGCTCTTTCGCAGCGAACATTTGCTCGCCGCCGTGGTGACGCAGCCGGACCGCCCCCGGGGGCGGAAGCGTGAGCCGCAGCCCCCGCCGGTGAAGCGGTGGGCCCGGGAGCGGGGGATTTTGGTGCTCCAGCCGGCGGCGCTACAGGGGGAGTCTTTCCTTCAAGAGGTGCGGCAGCTCGCCCCCGATCTGATCGTTCTGGTGGCCTACGGCCGGATCCTGCCGGCGGCGCTCCTCGAGCTGCCCCCGCTGGGGGCGATCAATCTCCATCCTTCGCTTTTGCCGGAATACCGCGGTGCCGCCCCCATCGAACGGGCCGTCATCGACGGGGTTTCCCGGACGGGGGTGACGGTGATCGAGCTCGCCGCTGAGCTCGACGCGGGCGGGATCATTTTGCAGGAGCGCCAGCCGGTGCACCTTGCAGATACCGCCGGAGAGCTTGCCGGGAGGCTCGCCGCCGCCGGGGCGCACCTCCTGGAAAAGGCCGTCGCCTTGATCGCCTCGGGAGAGGCCCGCCGCATCCCGCAGGAGCATGCGCGGGCCACCTACGCCCCGCCGCTCCGCCGGGAGGAAGAGCAGCTGTGCTGGTCTGCCGGCGCCCTGACCCTGTACAACCGGATCCGGGGGTTGAACCCGCGTCCGGGTGCCTATACCACCTGCCGGGGAAGCAGGCTGAAGATCTGGCGGACAGCGCCGCCGGTTGCTCCCGGAGAGAGCGCCGCCGGAATCGTGCTCCCCGCCGGAGCTGCTCCGGGCTTCCTTCTCACGGCCGCTCACGGCCGCATCTTCGCCGCCGCCGGAGACGGTGCCTTCCTCGAGCTCCTCGAGCTGCAGCCGGCGGGGAAGCAGCGCCTCTCCGCCGCCGAGTTCTACCACGGCTACTGCGCCTCCGGGGAGCTGAAGCTGGGAGAATGAACCTTGTCCAGGCCTAATCATCCGGAATGCGGGCGCGAAGCGGCCCTGCAGGCGCTCCACCGCGTGGAGCGGGACGGCGCTTATCTCAACCTGGCGCTGCCCCCTTTGCTAAAAGCGCTGCCACCGCCGGAAAGGGCTCTTGCCCGGGAGCTGGCCACCGGGACGATCCGCCGCCTCAACACCCTCGACTGGTCTGTAGGGCTGTTTTTAAAGCACCCCCTGGCAAAGCTGACCCCCTGGATCAGAAACCTGCTCCGGATGGGCGCCTATCAGCTGCTCTATCTGGAGAGGATTCCCCCTCATGCCGCCGTCGACGAGGCGGTCCGTCTGGCCCGCCGTTACGGACACCGCGGCGTCGCCGGGCTGGTCAACGCGGTGCTGCGCCGTCTGGCGAAAACACCGGGGAAGCTGCCCCGGCCCCTGCCGCAGGGGGAGCCCCTGGAGCACCTCGCTCTCTCCACCAGCCACCCCCGCTGGCTGGTGGAGAGGTGGAGCCGCCGCTTCGGTCCGGCGGAGGCGCTTCTCCTCGGCGAGGCGAACAATCTGCCCCCTCCCCTGGCGCTCCGGCCCAACGGGCTGCGCTGCCCCTCGCCCGCCTTCCTCATTGAAAGGCTCCTGGCCGAGGGGGTCCCCGCAGAGCTCAGCCCGCGCCTCCCCGGGGCGGTGCTGGCAAAACCGGGGGGCCCGCTCTCCGAGCTGGCGAGCTACCGGGAGGGCCTCTTCACGGTACAGGGGGAAAGCTCCCTCCTGGTGGCGCCGCTGCTGCAGCCGCAGCCCGGCGAGCATATCGTCGATCTCTGCAGCGCCCCCGGCGGCAAGAGCACGCACTTAGCCGAGCTGATGGGCGACCGCGGCCGGGTGACGGCGGTCGACCGGCATCCGCACCGCCTCGCCCTCGTGGAGCGGGCGGCGAAGCGTCTCGGGCTGACGGCCGTGAAAACAATTGCCGCCGACGGCACCCGCTTTGACGGCTCCGGGCTGCCGCCGCCGCACCGCATCCTCGTCGATGCACCCTGCAGCGGCCTCGGCGTGATCCGGCGGCTCCCCGAGCTGAAGTGGCGCCGCCGCCCCGAGGATCTGCAGCGGCTGGCCCGCCTCCAGCTCTCCCTCCTCGAGAGAGCCGCTACCCTGCTCCGCCCCGGCGGCCGGCTGCTCTACAGCGTCTGCACCACCGAGCCCGAGGAGACCACGGCGGTGGCCGACACCTTTGAGGCGGCCCACCCCTCCTTGGTCCCGGAACCGTTTCCCACGCCGCTGCTCCACGGGCTGGAAAGAGACCCGGCAGAGCCGGGAAGGCTCTTTCTGCACCCGCACCGGCACCGCCTCGACGGCTTTTTTATCGCCCTCTGGCGCAAAGGGGATCTTTTGTGCTAGCCGGCGGCAACCGGCCGGATCTCCCCCTCCCGTGATCAGCAAAGCGATTTTCGACAATATTTGCGGTTGACACCCAAGACAGAATATTGCTATGATTTTGGTTGGGTGGGGGATTCCCAAATTAAAAAAATATCTGGCCCTGCCGGAGGTGACGATGGATGATCTCAGCAGAGAAACCATGGCTTAAATACTATGGGCAGGTGCCCCACGAAGTGGATTTTCCCCGGTGCACCATGTATGAGACCCTGCTCCGGGCGGCGGAACGATATCCCCGGCGGATCGCCTATGATTTTATGGATTACACCGCTACGTACAGTCAATTCATCGAGCAGATCGACCGCTGTGCCGATGCCCTCACGGCGCTGGGGCTGCGTGAAGGGGACCGGATGACCATCTCCGCGCCTACTTCGCCCCCCGGGATCATCTGCTTCTACGCCCTGAACAAGCTGGGCGCCGTGGCCAGCATGATCCATCCGCTGTCCACGGAGAGCGAGATCGAATTTTACCTGAAGGTGAGCCGCAGCCGCTTCGCTCTGACGATGGATCTTTTCTACGACACCTTCAAGAAGGCTGCCGACAAAACCGCTCTGGAGCTTCTGCTCATCGCCAGAATCCAGGATTACCTGCCGCCGCTGAAGCAACTCCTCTACTGGCTGGCGAAAGGGCGAAAGATCCCCCGAATTCCCACTGGCGCTGCGGTGAAACTGTGGAAAGACGCAGTTATGCGCCGCCGCTATCCCCGGGCGCCCCGGGGCCGGGCCGGCCCCGATGATCTGGCGGCGATCCTCTACAGCGGCGGGACCACCGGGACTCCCAAAGGGATCATGCTCTCCAACTACAACTTTGTCAGTCAGGGGATGATGTGCGCCGAGTGGGTCGGCATGGACGACGATCTCGCCGACATCCTGGCGATGCTCCCCATATTTCACGGGTTCGGCCTGGGGGTCTGCGTCAACGCCGCGCTGATGAACGGGGGCAAGAGCATCCTGGTGCCGCTCTTTGAGGCCGATATGGCGGCGGATCTGATCAAAAAGAAGCCCAACTATATTATCGGTGTGCCCACCCTCTTCGAGGCGCTGAACAGGAACGAAAAGTTTAACCGGGCCGATCTCAGCTGCCTCAATGCCTGTTTCAGCGGCGCCGATACCCTGCCGCGGACGGTGAAGGAGCGCTTTGAAGAGATCGTCCGGCGCCAGGGGGGGCAGACCAAGCTGCTCGAGGGATACGGGCTCACCGAGGCGGTGACGGCGATCATGGCGCTGCCCCTGGGGGAATATAGGGAGGGCAGCATCGGCATCCCCTTCCCCAATATGCTGGCCAAGATCGTCAAGCGGGGAAGCACCGCGGAGGCGGAGATCGGGGAGGAGGGCGAGATCTGCGTTCACGGTCCGGCGGTGATGCTGGGCTATCTCGACCAGCCCGAGGAGACCGCCAACGTGCTCAAACGCCACGACGACGGCAAAACCTGGCTGCACACCGGCGATATCGGGACCATGGATCAGGACGGTTTTTTCTATTTCAAGCTGCGCGAGAAGCGCATGATCAAGTCATCGGGGATGAATGTCTACCCCACCCAGGTCGAGGAGCAGCTCTACAAACACCCCGCAGTAGCGGAGGCCTGTGTCATCGGCGTCCCCGACGAGGTGCAGGTGGAAAGAGTCAAGGCCTTCGTCGTGCTCAAGGATGAAGCCCGCCGCGGTCCGGAGATGGAACAGGAGCTCATCGAGCACTGCCGCCGGGATCTGATCAAGTGGAGCTGCCCCCGGGAGATCGCCTTCTACGACGAGCTGCCCAAAACCAGAGTCGGGAAGATCGCCTACAAGGAGCTGGAGAATCAGGAGATCGCCAGGCTCAAGAAGGCGGGGGGCTATACCGGGGACCAGGCCGGCTGAGGGGCCGCTCCGGCTCATAAAAAACTAAAAACGAGAACGCTGCCCGAAATAAGGCGGCTCCCCCGGCCAAGGGGAGCCGCCTTCTGCCGGAAGGACCCTTCAGGACGAAAGGAGCGTTTACCCCGGCGGCGGGGCAGGGGCCGGGAGAGCCGGAAAAGGGCGCTCCTGTTTGTCTTCCGGGCGGCTCCGGTTGCGGACCGGTTGTCAAAAGAAAGAGGATGTTGTACGATCTTCCAGGAAAGGAATCTCCGTTGCTGCGCCGGGAGGCTCCCCCGGCTCCCCGGGCGGGCCCGGTCCGGTGCGGCGGCCCTGTTCATCGGCCCAACTGATCACACAACTGCTCACAAGCGAGGTGCCTTGCCATGTTGAACTCCCAAGAACGGGTCAAAGCGGCGATCAGCCGCCAACCTCTTGATCGGATCCCCCGGGGGGAGCTGGTCATCGATGACCAGCTCATCCGCCGTCATCTCAACAGCGGCTCCGTCGGATTTGAAGAGAGAGCCGCCTTTATCGAAGAGCTGGGGCTGGATCTGGTCACCCTGGCCCCGGCGTACCCCGGCGGTCCGGAGATCCCCGGGAGGCTGGAAGCCCCCCTGCCCGATCTGGAGAGGTGGGTTTTGGAGACCCCCCTGTTTACCTTCGCCCTCCTCGACGGCGCTTTCGGCTGGGGGACGCGCACTCAGGGCTATACCGAATTTTTGATGATGCTCTCCCGCAGCTCCTCCCGCTCCTGCCGGGATCTCATCGAAAAGGTGGAAAAGCTGAACGGGGCGCTCATCGACAGCCTCATCGGCCGGGGCATCGACGGGATCATCATGGCCGATGATATCGCCTACACCCGCGGCCTCATGGTCAGCCCCGACATGCTGCGGGAGCACTTTTTCCCCTCCCTGGCCCGGCAGCTGGAGGCGGCTTGGGGAAGGGTCCCCGTCTTCTTCCATTCCGACGGCAACTACACCCAGATCATCCCCGATCTCATAGGCTGCGGCTTCCGGGGCCTGCAATGTTTCGAAAGGCAGGCGGGAATGGAGCCCCGGGAGTTGAAAAAGAGCTATCCTGAACTGTGCCTCTGGGGGACCCTGGAGGTGGACGATCTGGAGCGCGCCGGGGAGCCCGCCCATCTCGAAAAACTGGCTTCGGAGATCACCGCCCTTTCGCAGGGGCAGGGGTTTATCCTCGGCACCACCTGCGGCCTGTTCCCGGGAATCGATCTGCCGGGTCTCAAAGCCATCTACCGCGCAGCCGGGCTTCCCTAGATGCAAGGCTGCCGCCGCGCCGCGAGTACCGCGAGTACCGCTTGAACTGTGCATACACTCTGACAACTTGACCAGCCGGAGCCGGTGATGTATTATGTAAGTACCAATCCGGCTGCGCCGGACAATGCAGGACCGCTTAACCCGGTACTCTCTTTTTGAAACTGTCGCTGCGGCAAAGCGGAGAACCCGGCGGGCACTTGGCCGGGTGGAAACATTGGTTTCGCCAAATGATCTTTTAAGCTGACAATTGAATAAGAATCGCCTGTTGCCCCGTGGGAGAGAATAGAGTGCACCTGTTTAATTCTATTTTGAGGGGGGGGATCCGGTTGCGCTGAACAGCTGAAGAGGAGCGGCATCTGTTTTAAGCAAACCAATTACGACAGGAGGTTGCCGGAATGGCCGATATGGAGAAGCTTGCTGAGGAGAGGAAGAAAAGGTATCTGGCGGCGATGAACCTGGAGAAGCCCGATCGGGTGCCCATCCGCCTTAATTTTTCCGGTGAATTTATCACCAAGGTGTCCGGTTACAGCTTCCAGGAGACCTACTACGACTGGGAGAAGAATGTCGACGCCACCAGGAAGATGCTCGACCGGCTCGATCTGGAGATGGTCGTCGGAGCGGCCAACCTGTGGTGGGCCACCCTGCACGATGCCGTCGGTGCGAAATATCTGCGCTTCGCCGGCCGGGATCTGGATGAAGAGACCATGTTTCAGTACGTCGAGGAGCCCTATATGCTCCCCGAGGATTACGACGACTTTATCGCCAACCCCACCGAATGGATCGCCACTACATATCTGCCGCGCATTCACACCGATCTGGCCGAGCCCGGTTCCTACCGCGCCTCGGCTGCTCTGATCAAGGGCGCTTTTGGGCTGGCCCAGCAGTTTGCCGCCGGCGGTGAGGCGACGGCCTCCTATCTGCGCGACTACGGGGTGATCCCCTCCATCGTCGGAATCAGCAAGGCGCCCTTTGACACCCTGGCCGACACGCTGCGCGGGCTCTCCGGGATCATGCTCGATCTGTACCAGCGCCCGGAGAAAGTGAAGGAAGCGCTGGAGGTGCTGGTGCCGCACAATATTTTCTACGGCATGGCCACCGCTCAGGGCGATACCGATTTCCCGCTGTTCATGCCGCTGCACCGCGGCGCCTATCCTTTTATGAAGATGGAGCAGTGGGAGCAGTTCTACTGGCCCACGCTGAAGCAGGTCATCGAGGGGCTCTGGAGCTACGGCAAGCGGACGATGTTCTATGCTGAAAATATCTGGACACCGTATCTGGAGAAGATCGCCGAACTGCCCGAGAAGAGCATTATCTTCCATGTCGATCAGACCGATATGGACAAGGCGTTTGAGGTGCTCGGCGGACGCTTCTGCTTGAGCGGCAATGTGCCCAATTCGCTGCTCGCTTTCGGAACTGCGGAAGAGGTCAAGGACTATGTCAAGCGCCTGCTCGACAAATATGCCCGGGACGGCGGCTTTATCCTCGACGCCGGGGCGGTTATTCTCGACGATGCCAAAGAGGAAAATATCCGGGCTCTCATCGAGGCCGGTATCGAATACGGGGTTTATTAAACTATGACGGGAGGATCCTGAAATGAGCAGAGAGCTTACCTTTAAGAATATGCCCCCGGGAGTGTGCGTCCCCTGGGAGGCCAAAGAAAAAGAGCTGGGCGAGATCAAGGGCGATGCCGGGCTGATCAGGGAACAGTGGGAGAAGCTGGATCTGTTCGGGTACCTCTACCTGTGGAACTGGGTGCAGCGGTAACGAGCCGGCGCCGGCGCATTTACGATGATAAAAAGGAGGATTACGATAAATGGGCAGAGATGAACTGGCTGAAGCCATTGCCGGACTGGATCAGGGGAGGGTGCTCGCTCTTGTAGAGGAGCGGCTGCAGGGCGGCAGCAAGCCCATGGAAATTATCGGCAGCCTGCAGGCGGGGATGGCCCGGGTGGGCGATCTCTTTGAAAAAGGCGAATTTTTCCTGAGCGAACTGATCCTCTGCGGTGAGATCATGAAGGAGTCGATGGCTGTTCTGGAGCCCCGGCTGGCGGAGGGAGAGCGGGAATACCGCGGCACCGTCGTCATCGGCACGGTCAAGGGAGATATCCACGATCTGGGCAAAAATATCGTGGTGATGCTGCTGAAAGGGGCCGGCTACGACGTCGTCGATCTGGGGGTGGATGTCGCTCCGGAGAAATTTGTCGAGACGGCCCGGGAGACAAAAAGCCCGCTGGTGGCCATGAGTATGCTTCTGACCTCGGCCATGGGCACGATGAAAGAGTGTGTTCGGGCGGTCAAGGAGTCCGGGCTGGGGGCGAAAGTGCTCATCGGCGGACCGATTATCGACGACAAGGTGATGGAGTTTAGCGGTGCCGATTACGGCAGCGCCATCGCCAGCGACGCCACCAAAATTGCCGCGCAGGTGTTTGGAGCAGCCTGATCAGGATCCGTCCACAAGGCTGCTGCAGGGGGAGACGCTGCTCGGCGAAGATGCTGCCGCCGTCTTTCCGAAGCCGGGTCCGCCGCTGCTAACGGCGGGCCCGGCGTTGTTATTTGCGGTGAATTTTGCTATACTGATCTCGGAATATTTTATTACGTAAGCCTCAAGTCGGTGGAGGTGATGCCTTGCGCGCCGTTGGCCTTACTCACCCCGGCCGGGAGCGTTCCCGTAACGAAGACAGCTACCTGGTGAAAACGGGGGAGGACTTAACCATATTGGCGGTAGCCGATGGTATGGGCGGGCATGTGGCCGGAGATGTGGCCAGCGCCCTCGCTATCGGGGTATTTGAGCGTTACTGGAATGAGCTGGACCTGAAGGAGCCGCCGCCGCGCGGCCATTTTGCCGAAATTATCAAAAACTTAATCATCAAGGCGAATACTGTAATTTTGGATACGGCCGCCCGGGACAGCGACAAAGCCGGGATGGGCACCACGCTCACGGCGGGATTTCTGTCCGGCTCCTCGCTGACCATCGGTCATGTCGGGGACAGCCGGGCTTACCTTGTTTCCGGTGAGGCGCTCACCCCGCTGACGGAGGACCATTCTCTCCTGGAGCAGCTTATTCAGGCCGGCCGCATCAGCCCCGAGGAGGCGGAAGGCCACCCGAAACGGCATATTCTGGTCAGGGCGCTGGGGACCTCGTCCGATCTCGAGATCGATCTCATCGAGCGCGAGCTGAACGAGGCTGAAGCGCTTCTTTTATGCAGCGACGGGCTTACCTCGATGGTTCGCGATGCAGAGATCTTCCGGATCACGCAGGAGCAGCCCGATCCCCTGCTGGTGGCGGAGGCGCTGATCAAGCTGGCCAACGACCGGGGCGGCTGCGATAATATCACGGTAGTCTACGCTACCGAAATCGGAAGGCGGGCGGTTTGATGGTCGGAAAACAGTTGGCGGGCCGCTATAAATTGCTGGAGATGGTCGGTGAAGGGGGGATGGCTCAGGTTTACCGGGGTTGGGACAGTCTGCTCAACCGCGCTGTTGCCGTCAAGGTGCTCAAGGAGCAGATGACCGGTGACAGCGCCTTTGTGAAGCGTTTCCGCCGCGAAGCCCAGGCTGCCGCCGGCCTGTCCCATCCCAATATCGTCAGCATATATGATGTCGGGGAAGAGCAGAATGTCCATTTCATCGTCATGGAGTACCTCGACGGCAAGAATCTGAAGCAGTATATTCGTGAAAAGGGGAGGCTCTCCGCCACGGAGGCGGTCTCCATCGCCGCCCGCATCGCCGAGGCGCTGGTGGAAGCCCACGCCGCCGGGGTGATTCACCGCGATATCAAGCCCCAGAATATTATTTTCTTGAACAACGGCCAGATCAAGGTCGCCGATTTCGGCATCGCCATCGCCGCCGACGGGACCACCCTTACCTGTGCCGACAAAATTATCGGCTCGGTGCACTATTTTTCCCCGGAGCAGGCCCGGGGCAGCCTGGCCGAGAAGCGCTCGGATCTCTACTCCCTCGGGGTGATCCTGTACGAGGCCGTCACCGGGCAGGTCCCCTTTCAGGGGGAGAGCCCCGTCTCCGTGGCGATGAAGCATGTCCAGGAGCCGGTGACGGTTCCGTCGAAGCTGGCCTCCGATCTGCCGGCGCCCCTGGAGCGGATTATTTTAAAGGCGATGCAAAAAGATCCCGGGCGCCGCTATCTCAGCGCCGCCGAATTCCTGGAGGATCTGCGCTATTTTCAGCGCGAGGGGAATTCCCGCGCTTTTACGACACCGCTGTTCGGCAGCGACGATGATGAGACCAGGGTGATGGGACCCCTGCCGGAGATAAGGGCGGGCCAGAAGCAAGAGGAAGAGGACGATCGGGACGGGAAGGAGTCTGCGAAAAAGAAGAACAGACCCCTCATCGTGGCGATTGTCTTCCTCAGCGTGGCCCTCATCGTCGGACTGGCTCTCTTTTACTACTTTTTCATCAATGTCCCCGAGGTGGAGATCCCCGAGCTGCGCAGCCTCAGCTATGAGGATGCCGTCGAGATCTTGAAAGAGGACGGGCTGGTGCCCAATCCCGAAGTTTTCTATGTCCACGACAACGCCATCCCCGAGGGGCACATCGTTAAAACGGTGCCCTTTCAGGGGCGCACGGTCCGGAAAAATCGGGAGATCGATCTCTACGTGAGCAAGGGGCCGGAAAATGTGCCGGCGCCAAATCTCTATCTGCGCACGGAGGACGAGGCCCGGATCATCCTGGAAGGGCTCGGCCTGAAAGTCAGCTGGGTCCGGGAGCACAACAGCGATATTCCCGAGGGGAAGGTGATCAAGCAGCTGCCCCAGGCCGAAGCGATGCTCTCCCCGAACGAGGAGATGGTTGTCTATGTCAGCCTGGGGGTGAAGCCGATCCTCATCGCCAAGCTTGTGGGCAAGCATAAAAATGAGGCCGTCGCCTATCTGGACCAGGAGGGGCTGCGTCCCCTGCTGCGCTACGAAGAGTCGGAAGAGCCTGCCGATACGGTGATCAAGCAGTATCCCGAGGCCGGCGAGCCGGTGCAGAAGGGACAGCAGGTCGATCTGATCATCAGCAGCGGTCCCCCGCCGGAGGAGGAGCAGGCTGCCGGGGAGGATGAAGAGGAGCCCGAGGATTAAACCCGACGGGGGAGGTTGTTAATTTTCTGGAAGGAATTGTAGTCACAGCGGCAGGAGGTTTTTTCACCGTCCGCAGGGCCGGAGGCGAAAGCTATCTCTGCCGGGCTCGCGGCCGGCTGAAGCAGGAGCACGGCTCCATCCTCGTCGGCGATGCGGTGATTTTTCAGCCCGAGGAGACCGCTGCCACGGCGGAGAGGCCGGGCGGCGGAGCAGAGGGCGCCGGAGTGATCGTGGAGCGGCGGCCCCGCAAAACCGTCCTGTTGCGGCCCCC
Source organism: Bacillota bacterium (assembly GCA_012510325.1). Taxonomy (GTDB): domain Bacteria; phylum Bacillota; class Dethiobacteria; order DTU022; family DTU022; genus JAAZPQ01. The sequence continues at coordinate 8,483 of JAAZIG010000217.1, read as the reverse complement.
GGTGGCCAATGTCGAGCAGATGGTCCTGGTGCTGGCCCTGAAAGAGCCTGCTCCCGACTGGCTTCTGGCGGGACGGATCCTGCTGCAGGGGGAGCGGGAAAGGCTGGAGCTGGTCTGCTGCCTGAACAAGACCGATTTGGCGGATGCCGCCGAGAAGGAGGCCGCCGCCGCTACGCTCAGCCCCCTCCCCTATCCGCTGCTCTGGTGCAGCGCGAGCGAGGGCGTCGGCATTGCGCCGCTCAGAGAAAAGCTCAAGGGGCGCTTCTCCGTCTTCGCCGGCCCTTCGGGAGCGGGCAAATCGTCCCTGCTCAATGCCGTTCAGCCCGGCTTCGGCTTAAAAACCGGAAAGGTCAGCCAGAAGATCGGGCGCGGCCGCCACGTCACCCGCCATGTCGAGCTGCTGGCGCTGCCCGGAGGCGGTTTCGTCGTCGACACCCCGGGATTCTCGCGCCTCTCTTTCGCCGATCTGGAGCCGGAGCGGCTGGGCGATCTTTTCCCCGAGTTCGCCCCGCACCGGGAGGGCTGCTCCTTTCGCAACTGCAATCATATGCACGAGCCGGGCTGCGCCGTTCGCGAGGCCGCCGCTGCGGGGCTGATCAACCGCTGCCGCTACCGCCAGTACCGGCAGTTCTGGCAGGAATTGAAAGACAAGGAGAAGTGGTAAGCCATGTTCGCAGAAGGAATTAAAGTAGCTCCGTCGCTGCTGTCAGCCGATTTCGGACGCCTCCGCGAAGAGGTGCGCCGCATCGAAGAGGCCGGTGCCGACTGGGTTCATCTCGATATCATGGACGGCAGCTTTGTCCCCGCCATCACCATCGGCCCGCCCGTGCTGCAGGCGCTGCGTCCCCACACCGATTTGCTCTTTGACGCCCACCTTATGGTGGTGCAGCCTGAAAAACATCTGGAGGCCTTTGCCCGCGCCGGGGCCGATCTGATCACCGTCCACGCCGAGGCCAGCGCACATCTGGACGGCGTTCTCCGCGAGATCCGCAAGCTGGGGCTGAAGGCCGGAGCGGCGCTGAATCCGGCGACGCCTCCAGAGGTCCTCGACTACGTCTGGCCCCTTCTCGATCTGGTTTTGGTGATGAGCGTCAATCCGGGGGCCGGGGGACAGGCCTTCATCCCGGAGATGCTGCCGAAGATCGAAGCGCTCTCCCGGAAGATTCGCCAGCTGGGCCGGCCGGTGGAGCTCTCGGTGGACGGGGGGATCAACGCGCAGACGGCGGCGCCGGTCATCGCCGCCGGAGCGACCGCTCTCGTGGCCGGGTCCGCCGTTTTCGGCGATCCCGGCGGGATGGAGCTGATCCGGGCCTTTAAAACGGAAGGGGGCCCGCGGCGGAAGGTTTAAAGAAAAGCGCAGTTATGTTATAATCAGTTGGAGAGAAACCGTTTTCTTCGGGGTCTGGTGAGGCGGGAGCACTCCCGCCAATTCCGAACCGGCGGTGATACCCGGTCAAAGGGTTAGCCCGCGAGCCGTCAAGGCCGACCCGGTGTGATTCCGGGGCCGACAGTACAGTCTGGAGGGGAGAAGAGGCGGTCTAGTCTAATAGAGCAGATCTTTTCCCCGGGACCCTGAAGAGCTGTCGTCAGGGTTTTTATTATGCGGAAAATAGATAGATGAGGTGAGAGCTTTTGGCTGTAGATGATCGATTCATGTGGGCTGCTCTCGATCTGGCCCGCCGCGGGAGGGGCAAAACGAGCCCCAATCCCATGGTCGGGGCAGTGGTCGTTCGCGATGGTCAGATCATCGGAACCGGTTATCATCAGGCTGCCGGAGAAGCCCATGCCGAGGTGATGGCTCTGCGGAAGGCCGGTGGAAATGCCAGGGGGGCGGTTCTCTATGTCAACCTGGAGCCCTGCATCCATCAGGGGCGCACGGGGCCCTGCACCGAGGCCATCATCGCCGCGGGGATCAGCAAGGTGGTCGCCGCGATGGAGGACCCCAACCCCCTTGTCTCCGGAAAGGGTTTTCAGCGGCTGAAGGAGGCGGGGGTCAAGGTCAAGGTGGGGGTTCTGGAGGAGAAATCCCGCCGGTTAAATGAAGTCTTTATCAAGCACATTACCACCGGCCGCCCCTTTGTTATCGTTAAATCGGCGGTCACCGCCGACGGCAAAATCGCCACGAGAGCGGGTCACTCCCGCTGGATTACGGGGGAGAAGGCCCGCGCTTTTGTTCACCGGCTGCGCAACAACAGCGATGCCATCGCTGTGGGCATCGATACTGTTTTGCACGACGACCCCCGGCTCACCGCCCGCCTGGAGGAGGGCGGAGGCAAAGACCCCCTGCGCGTGGTCGTCGACAGCAGGGCCCGGCTGCCTATCGACGCCCGCATGATCAAGATGTCCTCCCGCGCGGCCACTCTTCTGGCGGCAACGGCGGCGGCGCCGCCGGAGAAGAGAAGGGCTCTGGAGGAAAAAGGGGTCGAGTTGCTGCTCCTTCCGGAGAAGGGGGGGCGCGTCGATCTCGATGCCCTCATTGAGGAGCTGGGACGGCGCGGGATTTGCCAGCTCCTGGTGGAAGGGGGCGGCACCCTGAACTTCAGTCTCCTCGAGGCGGGCCTCATCGACAAGGTGATGCTCTTTATTGCCCCGCTCATTGTCGGCGGCAGGGAAAGCCCCACCTCTTTTGGCGGGGAAGGGGTGGCCACCCTCGATCAGGGCTGGCGCCTGGAGGATCTGGAGATCAAGCAGTACGACGGCGATCTGCTGCTCATCGGCTATCCCCGGAGCATCGGGAGCGGCGCCGGTTCCGCCGGGGTTAAGGAGAGCGCCGGCGGGGGCAGTTGACGCCGGGATGAATCTTTGAAGGAGGAGGCGGGGGAAGAGATGTTTACCGGTTTGGTAGAGGAGATCGGCCGCCTGCAGGCCCGGGAGAGCTTCCGCGGCGGAGCAAAGCTGGTCATCTCTGCCGGAGCGCTGCTCGAAGGCGCCGTCGTCGGCGACAGCATCGCCGTAAACGGGGTCTGCCTGACGGTGACGGAGCTGGCTGCGGGCTCCTTCAGCGCTGTGGTGATGCCCGAGACCCTGCGCAAAAGCAATTTGGGGGCGCTCACCCCGGGTGCAGAGCTCAATCTGGAGCGCGCCCTCCCCCTGGGCGGGCGTCTGGGCGGGCACCTTGTCAGCGGCCATATCGATGCCACGGGAACGCTGGTGCGGCGCTATCCCGAGGGCAACGCTGTCATCATGCACTTCCGCATGCCGGCGGAGCTGAACCGCTATCTCATTGCCAAAGGCTCCATCGCTGTCGACGGGGTCAGCCTGACCATCGCGGCGCTCAACCCCGAGGGCTTCAGCGTCTCGGTGATCCCCCACAGCGCTGCGCAGACCACCCTGGGTCGGATGAAGATCGGCGACACCGTCAATCTGGAGGTCGATCTCATCGGCAAATATGTGGAGAAGCTGCTGGAACCTTATCTCGAGGGGAGCCCGGAGAGCGGCAAAAAGATAACTGCAGCTTTTTTAATGGAGAACGGTTTTATCTAAAGAAGCCACAGGAGGAATAGAAGATGCCCTTTAACACAATTGAAGAAGCTTTGGCCGATCTGAAGGCGGGACGGATGATTGTAGTGGTCGATGATGAAGATCGGGAAAACGAAGGCGACCTGATCATGGCTGCCTCCAAGATAACCCCGGAGGCGGTCAACTTCATGGTGCGCTACGGCCGCGGCCTCGTCTGCGTCCCTCTGCTCTCCGAACGGCTGGAGCAGCTGGACCTGCCCCAGATGGTCGTTCACAACACCGATACGTACCAAACTGCTTTTACCGTCTCTGTGGATGCTTCCACGGTGACCACCGGGATCTCGGCGTACGAGCGGGCGGACACCATCCGCACCCTCATCGATTCCGCAGCGAAGCCCGCCGATCTGCGCCGTCCGGGCCATATCTTTCCCCTGCAGGCCCGCGAGGGAGGGGTGCTCCGCCGGGCCGGCCATACCGAAGCGGCGGTTGATCTGGCCAAGCTGGCCGGGCTGCCCCCGGCGGGCGTCCTCTGCGAGATCTTGAACGAGGACGGAACCATGGCCCGGGTGCCGCAGCTAAAGGAATTTTGCCGCGAGCACGACCTCAAACTGATCACCATCGCCGCCCTGATCCAACACCGTCTCAAGAAGGAGAAGCTCGTCTGGCGCTCCGCTTCTGCCGATCTGCCCACCGCTTACGGCACCTTCCGCCTGATCGCCTATGAGAACAGCGTCGACCGGCAGACCCATCTGGCTCTGGTCAAAGGGGAGCTCAAAAGTGATCAGCCCGCCCTGGTGCGGGTCCATTCGCAGTGCCTCACCGGAGATGTTTTGGGCTCGCTGCGCTGCGACTGCGGCACCCAGCTGCATCAGGCGATGAAACAGATTGAAGAGAGCGGCTGCGGTGCGCTCATCTACATGCGCCAGGAGGGGCGGGGGATCGGCCTGCTGAACAAGGTGCGGGCTTATGAGCTCCAGGATGTGCAGAACAAGGACACCGTCGAGGCCAACGAGGCCCTCGGCTTTCCCGCCGACCTGCGCGATTACGGGATCGGCGCCCAGATTCTGGTGGACCTGGGGGTGCGGCAGCTGCGTTTGCTGACGAACAACCCCCGCAAGATAAAAGGGCTGGAGGGTTACGGGTTAAATATTGTGGAGCGGGTCCCCCTGGAGATTCCGCCGGGCGCCTACAACTCCAAGTACCTGGCGACGAAGAAACACAAACTGGGGCACCTGTTGCATCTGGCGGAACAGTGAGGACGGCCGTTTTAGGATCCCGGCAGCGCCGTGCCGGTGGAAGGAACAACAAATCCCGAGGAGGGTTCTAAAATAATGGAAATTTTTGAAGGTCAGCTTATTGCCCGGGGGCTTCGTTTCGCCCTCGTCGTCAGCCGCTTTAACGAATTTATCTCCAACCGCCTGCTCGGCGGGGCCGTCGATTGCCTGACCCGGCATGAGGCCGAAGAGGAGGAGATCGATATCATCTGGGTCCCCGGCGCCTTCGAGATACCCCTCATTGCGCAGAAGCTGGCCCAGAGCGGACGCTACGATGCCATTATCTGCCTCGGCGCCGTAATCCGCGGCGGCACTCCTCATTTTGAGTATGTCGCCTCGGAGGTGGCCAAAGGAGTCGCCCAGGTGGGGCTGCAGAGCGGTGTCCCCGCCGTCTTCGGCATCATCACCAGCGACACCATCGAGCAGGCTATCGAAAGAGCCGGCACCAAGGCGGGCAACAAAGGCTGGGCCGCAGCCCTGAGCGCCATCGAAATGGCCAACCTCTGCCGCCGCCTCGCCTGAGCCACGGTGAGCCACGGGGACGGATCTCCCGGCCCACTTTCTCCCGAGTGAGCCACGGGGACGGATCTCCTGGCCCACTTTCTCCCGAGTGAGCCACAGGGACGGATCTCCTGGCCCACTTTCTCCCGAGTGAGCCACGGGGACGGATCTCCTGGCCCATTATCCCTCTTCGCCGCAGCGATAAGGGGATTGCCCTTTGATTGACACCTCCAATTGCAGGTGCTATGCTCCAACTGGAGGTGTCAAATTATGTCTAGGCAAGCCCGGGAAAGGAGCAGCAGCGGGGTTTATCATGTGATGATGCGAGCTGTTGGCGAGGGGAGTCTCTTTTCCGATGTGGAGGACAGGGAGAGGTTTATCGAGACGCTGATCCGGTTTAAACGTCTCTGTGGTTTCCTCATTTACGGCTACTGTCTAATGAGCAATCATCTGCACCTGCTAATCAGGGAACAGACGGAGACAATATCTCAGATCATAAAAAGAATTGGGATCAGCTATGCCCATTGGTACAACGGAAAGTATGACCGATCCGGCTACCTGTTTCAAGGCCGCTTCCGGAGTGAAGCGGTGGAAGACGACCGCTACCTGCTGGTGGTGCTGCGCTACATCCATCAGAACCCCGTCAAAGCGGGAATGGTGGAAGAGGTGTCCACATATCGGTGGAGCAGCTATGCCGACTATCTGAGTTCGAGGCCGCGGCTGACGGATACGGGGTTTGTTCTTGATATTTTTCATCCCCAGCGTGAGGAAGCGGTAAGGAGTTTCGAGCAGTTCATGGCCGCAGAAAGTAAGGAAAAATGTTTGGAATATGAGGAGTACCGCCAAAAAAGGTTTTCGGATGAAGAGGTGCGCCAACTGATTAAAAAAGAGATCAAGGCAGCTGATGTCCTGCTGATCCAGGGGATGCCCCGGGGTGAGCGCAACCGGATATTGGGGCAGCTGAAGGAAAATGGTATCCCCGCCAGACAGCTGTCCAGGGTGACCGGACTTAGTCGGAGCACCGTAGCAAAAGCGTAAACAGAGGTGACAGGAGAGATCCGGAGCTCCTGTCACCCCTATTCTTTTATCGATGCGGGAGGGTAAATCTTGGGGAAAAATAAGAAGGAAAAATTTGTGATCATTGATGGAAACAGCTTGATCCACCGCGCCTTTTATGCTTTGCCGGCGACGATGCAGACCGGCCGCGGGGAGCACACCAACGCTGTTTTCGGATTTCTGAGGATGCTGTTCAGGCTTTTTGAGGAGGAGCAGCCTGATTATGTGGCGGTGGCGGTGGATCCGCCCGGTCCTTCCTTTCGCCGGGAGATCTATGCCGACTACAAGGGGCACCGCCAAAAAACGCCCCACGAGCTGGGAGAGCAGATGGTGCGGACCCGCGAGGTCCTGGAGGCGCTGCGCATTCCGATCTTTGAGGTGCCGGGTTTCGAGGCTGATGATGTCATCGGAACGCTCGCCAGCCAGGCTGACCCGGAAAAGGTGGAGGCGCTTATCGTCTCCGGCGATGCCGACCTGCTGCAGCTCATCGACGATGGCGTCACTGTTTTGCTGACCAGGCGGGGGATAACGGAGGTCGATCGCTGCAACCGCCGCTATATGGAGGAGCGCTTCGGCCTCACTCCGGAGCAGTGGGTCGATTACAAGGCTTTAAAAGGCGATCCTTCGGACAACATCCCCGGGATTCCCGGCGTCGGCGATAAGACTGCCCGGCGTCTGCTGGCGGAATATGGTTCCATCGACAAGATCATTGAAGCGCTGCCTCAGCTCAAAGGAAAGCTGCGTCAAAATTTAGAAGAGAACCGCGCCCTGCTGGACACAGGCAGGGAGCTAAACACGATCCGCCGCGATTTGCCCTTGCAATTCACCCGTGACTGCTGCCGGCGAAGCGATCCCGATCGCGAGAAGCTGCTGGTGCTTTTCGAGGAACTTGAATTCAAGAGTTTCGCCGCCGAACTGAAGGCGAGCTCTCCGGAGCTGAAAGCCGAGCAGGAGCAGCGGCCGCTTTTCGGAGAACCGCTCACCGATCCCGGAGAGCTCTCTCGCCTGTTGGAGAGCTTTAAGCCCGGTGCCAGGATGGCCCTGCTGGCGGAGCCTTCTCCGGGACGCCCCTACTGGCGCTCGCCTCCGGCCCTGCTGGCTTTTGCTTTTGACGAGGCGAACTGCTACTATCTCGAGCCGGCTGCATTTAAAGATCAGGACAAGCTCTGGAAGATATTTGCCCATGCTTTTGAGCGCCCCGGGGGAGAGCTTGTCGGCCATGGGGTGAAGTACCTTTACAGTTTCTTTCGGCAGGCCGGTCTGCCGGAGCCGCCCTTTACCTTCGACTGCCGCTTGGCCGCCTATCTCATCGATCCGGGGAGCGGCCGCTATGGGCTGGACACTCTTTTAAGCGAGCACCTCGGCAGGCCTGCGGCTGAGCCTGCCGGACGGGGCAGAGGGAAAGAGCCGCTGCCCCTGCGGCAGCGCGGCCTTCTGCTGGCCGACAGTGCCGCTTTTCTGATTTCCCTTCAGGAGAAGCTCACTTTCTCCCTGCAGGAGCGCGGTCTCGACGAGCTTTACTACAATCTGGAGCTGCCCCTCTCTATGGTGCTCGCTTCGATGGAGCGGCAGGGGATTGCTGTCGATCTTCAACTGCTGCAGGATCTCACCGCTGAAATCCACAGCCGCATCGACGGGCTGGAAGCAAAGATCCACACTCTTGCCGGGGAGAGCTTTAACTTGAATTCGCCGCAGCAGCTGGCGGTGATCCTTTTTGAAAAGCTGAAGCTGCCGGTGGTGCGCAAGACGAAGACCGGCTACTCCACCGATGCGCGGGTGCTGGCCGAGCTGGCCCCGCATCACGAGATCGTTGCTGAGATCCTTCATTACCGGCAGCTGATCAAGCTGGAGGGGACCTATCTGTCCGGCTTGCTGCCTCTGGTGGACGAAAAGGAGAAGAAGATCTACACCACCTTCAACCAGACGGTTACGGCAACGGGCCGCCTCAGCAGCAGCGAGCCCAACCTGCAAAATATTCCCATCCGCCTTGAAGAGGGCAGGCGGATCCGCGGCGCCTTTGTTCCTTCGCGCCCGAACACACTGTTTTTGGCCGCCGACTACTCCCAGATCGAGCTGCGGGTTTTAGCCCATCTTTCGCAGGATCCGATCCTGCTGGACGCTTTTCGCCGGGATGAAGATATCCACCGGCGCACCGCAGCCGAAGTGTTCCAGGTGGCTCCGGAAGAGGTCACT
>JAAZIG010000216.1 GCA_012510325.1 Bacillota bacterium | reverse complement strand
CCCCAGGAATATTTCAAGGGACGGCGCCTGCACTATTAAAACCGGTTGCAGTGAGCTGTCCGGTTCAGCAAAGGGTGAAGCGAAAGGTTCGGGGTCGGGTGAAAGGGGAAGGCGGCAAAATCCCGAAAGGCGGACGCCGGGGAGATGATAAAGGAAGATCGCCGCTACCGGCCAGCTTTTCTGCCGCTCCCCGGCTGATGATTTTCCCGGTCCGTACCTGCTGGGGACTTGAGGGGTACTGAGGACAGATCGCCCGATTCCTGTACGGGCGGCGGGGAGAACTATTTTGCCCCCAAAATGCGGCGGTTGGCTGTCACGATTTGGTCAACCGGTGAGTTTACATTTACATTTCCCGGCCGTGAAAATTTGCAGACGGCCGGTGGTCCGACCGCTTTGAAAAAGGAGGAAAGACAATGCACTGTCAAAACTGTGGAGCCGGGCTTCCGGAAACAGCCAAATTCTGTGCTTCCTGCGGAACAAAAGTGGAAGCGCAGCCTGCCGGAGTGCCGCCGGTGGGTTCCGGGGGTGCCGGTGATACAGCCGGGACGGACTGGTCCGGAAAAATGAGCTGGAGCATCTCTTTGCCCATTTTTAAAAATACCGTGGTCCTAAAACAGCTGGGCCTGGCGATCGGTATTCCCCTGGCCCTGGTGGCAATCATCCTGATTGTGGCCTCGGGAGACGGGGTTTACGCTCTCTACGGCCTCGGTCTCATTGCGGCACTTCTGTTTTTCACCTGGCTCTTTCTAATGATCGTCTACCGGGGAAAATACGAGATGGATTTTATCCTCGATGATAATGGAGCGCTTTACCGGACCCAGACCGGGCAGGCCAAAAAGAACCGGATCGTCAACACTTTGGCCATTGTGCTGGGAGTGCTTTCCGGCAAACCGGCGGCGGTAGGCGCCGGGACGCTGGCACAGTCGAGACAGGAGGAGCTGTTGCTGTGGAACCGTATCACCAGGGTGAGCTACAAACCCCGCAGCCACACCATTCTGCTGCGCAGCGGCCCGATGAATAATATTGCTCTCTTCTGCAGCTCAGAGAACTATTCCGCTGTCGAAGATTTCGTCAAAATTAAAACAGGACATCTGGAAAGTTGAGCCGAAGTCATCGGCAGCTGAGAAAGAAGCGCCGACATTCCCGGCCTGATGCTGCCGGGGTGTGTCAGGCCGCCGCAGCGACAAGGAGGACCAAGATGAAACCGGGGAAAAAGCGTGAACCCGTTGACATTCTGTTTTTTGTTTTGCTGATACTGGTGATGGCTGCAAACACCGTCGGCTGCAGCCCTGATCAACCCGCAGGAGATGATCGCTATGGCAACTTTTTGATCTCTCCTTCGCCCGATGAGATCGCCGGTATTTGGGACGTCGAGCTTATTATCAACTGGGACAGCGGGCAGGAGAAGAGCGATTATTCGGCGGAAGATGCGGCCTACGAGATCACAGAAATGGTGTTCGATATCCGCCACCTCTCCGGAAAAGATTACGCGGTGAACGTAATTGTAAAAGATGAGCAAATCGGTGAACCTTCGCCGTTCGGAGGAGATACTTCCGCCGAAGTGGCTGAAAACGGGATGCTCCGCTTCCGGTTTGCCTTTGACAAAAAGACGGTGTTCGACATTGCTTTCAAAAAAGAGAGCGGCGGATTGACCGGGAT
>JAAZIG010000215.1 GCA_012510325.1 Bacillota bacterium | reverse complement strand
CTTTGTGCTCTTCGCGAGAGATCAGTTCTTTTGCAGCTGGGTATAACAATTAGCGGTGGGGAAGTCCGGAACCTGCCGCTAATTTGTTCTTGACTGGATCTGCCGGGAATTGCAAGATAGGTTCCCCGGTTGCAAGGTGGAGCTCCCTGTTTCTGCAGAGATAAAGAAGGCCATTGCAGTTGCCCCCAAGAGACCCACACTCTTGTCGCGATCAACTATGAGGAGTCTACAGGAGGATGCTGACAAGAGGGCGGCCACCTCTGTAATCCGGCAACCTTGAGGTGGTTGTTCAATACGGCGATGGTTTTTTTATCGGCGGTCCGGTCAAGGGGGGCAAGGGAAAAATTTTATTTGACAGCGGGCCCAAGATGCAGTAAAGTATAGTCAGAAGAAGTTAGGCATGCCTAACAATAATGGTTCGTAAGGGGGTATTGCCATGCCTGGTTTTGACGGTTCAGGTCCTGCGGGCGGAGGTCCGCTGACCGGATGGGGCCGCGGTTACTGTGCGCAGCCTTTGTCCAGGGCAGAGGGAGTCTTGCCGCGAGCCGGCCGCCGGAGAGCGATGCCGCGCAGAGGGATGCGTTTGGGTTTTGGCTTCGGCATGGGCAGAGGCCGTGGCCGCCGCCGGTGGTGGTAGTCACTAGATATTATGATATTTTTCCGGAAGGAGGTAGTGCAAAATGCCGGGTGGAGATGGTACCGGCCCGCTGGGCCAGGGACCTTTGAGTGGAAGAGGCCTGGGGTACTGTTCGGGATACCGGGGAGCCGGATTCGGCCGTCCTTTTTACGGGCGCAGATTTCGGGGATACGGTTTCCAGCGGCCCTGGTTGTACCGGGAAACTGCGGACGATGAGAAAATGTTTCTTCAACGTCAGGCTGAATATATGAGAGAGCAGATCGAGGCGATTGAAGAAAGATTAAAAGAGATCGATGCTCCGGAAGCTGAAGAATAGTTCTTTTGCCAGCTGTTGCGGAGTGTTGGAGAAATGAAGACGGTGCCGGCTTGAGGGGATCCTCTAAAGCCCACCGTCTTCCTCTGTTATAATGAATCAGATAAAGGGAGGTTTGCAATGGCTGCAGGATGTGTGTGTGCTGTCTGTACGTCCGATAAGCGCGGTGTCTCCAAGTGCGATCAGGGCCGCGGCTACCTGAAAGAGAATTTCGGTCTGCTGGAAGATGCTCACGCCGGGCCCGGTGAGAGGCAGGTGAGCATACTGCTGGAGCAGCATCTTGAACCGGTGATCGGGAAACTGGGTTGCAGACCGGATCCGGGCAGCTTTGCCGAAAATTTGCTGGTCAGCGGTTTGCCTGAAAGCATTATTGGGGAAGGGGCCCTGCTCAGGGCCGGCGAGGCGGTCATCCAAATCACCGGGATCGGCAAAGATGCAGCCGAAGGGCACAGCTATTCCTACGAGGGCTTTGGCTTGCTGGCGAAGCGGGGGCTCTTCGGCCGGGTGGTTAAAGGCGGCCGGGTGGAAGTTGGCGATTCCGTAGAGCTGATCGAGGGCCAGTTTCTCTGAGGCGGGGGCATGGAAAGTTGCTCCGACAGGCGGTCCTGTTGAGTTTGGGCGCAGCGGGCTGGTATCAAACGGACTGATCTGCTGCATAATAACCCCAGAGTAAATTAAAGGGGTTATGCAGTGAAAGGGAAGATCATTCCACTGAATCCGCGGGGACAGGGGGAGCAGGGCGGCAGCGCTGTAAACGAAAGCGCATTGCCGGAGGCGAAGCTGATACAAGAGGTGGAGCAGATCATCTGGAAGACTGCTTCCAGGGCCCCGGCAGCTCTGCGCGAGCGGCTTATCGCCATTGCGGAAAAGGGAGAGAGGCATTGCCCGACTCTCTTTTTGCTCATCGCCTTGTTGAGGCAGATCGAGCCCCGGCAGGCCTATCGTCTCGGCGCATCTCTGGAGGCGCTGCACCTGGCGTTAAAGACACACCGGGAGATCATGGAAGCGGACGGGGGCTCAATTAAAGAAGAGATCCTTTGCGGTGATTTCTTCTTTGGCCTGGCTTTGACCCTGGCAGGAAACCAGCCTCCCGTTATTCAGGGAATGTCGGAAGTGATCACCCGTTTTGTCGACTGTTCCATCGATACGTCGGAAGGTCCGGCAGTTTTGCCGGGACAATGCAAAAATTATCTGCAGAAGCTCTGCGACGGGATGGCCTCGATCTATGCTCTGTCGTGCACCCTCGGAGCCTGGTATGCCGGGCTTAAGACCTGGCAGAATGAAGCCCTCTCCTTTTACGGCCTTTATCTGGGGATCGGTTTACAGATCAGGCGCGAGGTGGATGAATTTTACGATTGTCTCCGGGAGAAGCAACCGGTTTTCAGGGCGCGGCTGCCGGCGATCTATCTTCTTGGGGAAAGTCCCCTGAGGCAGAAGCTTGCGCCCCTGCTCAACAAGCGTCTGTCGGAGCGAGAACGGGTTCTTCTGTTACAGGAAGTGAAAAGACTGGATCCCCGGGCGTATCTCGATCGGGTCATCGGAAACTGTTTCTCAAAGTCGGCCCATTTCATCGGACTCCTGGATGAAAGCGTTGATCAGAAGACGCTCTCTTCATTGAAAAGCTTGATCTCTTGACGGGCTAATCCGCCCGGATTTTCTTTATCCATAACGGCTCTCTTCTCAGCGGGCTCCTCATGCTGTATGATTAAATAGAGATAAACATCAGAGGAGCGATTTACGATGAGTCCGGAAAAAATTCTCAGCGAACTGATTCAGATCAATACAAGCAACCCGCCGGGAAACGAAACTGCGGCGGCCCGTTACCTGGCCGATTTGCTGCAGCAGGCCGGGATCGGTTGTGAAATCATTGAGCCGGCTGCAGGGCGGGGCAGTTTGATCGCCCGTCTTGGATCCGGCCCGAAAAAACTGCTTTACATGTCCCATCTCGACGTGGTTCCGGCAGGCGACGGTTGGGATTTTGAACCCTTCTCCGGAAAGATCGAGGACGGGGTGATTTACGGGCGCGGGGCCATCGATTGCAAGGATCTGGCGGCGGCTCAGGTCTGCGCGGCGCTGGAGCTGGCCCGGGAAGGGGTGACCCTAAACGGTGAGTTAATCATTGCGGCGACGGCCGATGAGGAATTGGGCGGCGAGCTGGGGGCGGGTTACATTACCGCGAATTGCCCGGAGAAGATCCGGGCGGACTTTGCGGTAAATGAGGGGGCGCCGCATCCCCTTCTGGTCGACGGGCAGCTGATCTACTTTATCCAGGTTGGTGAAAAAGGAACTGCCTGGAGCAAGATCACGGCCCGGGGGCTCTCCTGTCACGGCTCGACACCGGCACTTGGTGATAACGCTGTGGTTAAGATGAGCCGGGCGGTGGCGTCGCTGGCTGAATATGAGCCGGAAATAGTGTTGATTCCCGAGATGCTCGCTTTGCTCAAGGAACTTTCCCGCATTCGCGGTCTGAAAATGGAGCCGGGGCCGGACAATATCGATGAGCTGCTGGAGGCGCTTGGGCTGGAGCGCGATTTTACGGAGATGCTGCGGGCTATGACCAGGATGACGATATCGCCGAATATTATCAGCGGTGGGTTCAGCACCAATATTGTCCCCGATCAGTGTGAGAGCGATCTTGACATCCGCATCCTGCCGGGGCAGAACGCGGAATATGTTTTGCAGGAGCTCTTTAAGCTGCTCGGTGCTGGGGTTGAAACCGCGCTCACCGAGTATCGGGAGCCGACCTTCACCTCCTCGCAGACGGAGCCGTACCGCGTGATGGCCGGGCTGACCGAAGAGCTGGCCGGTCCCGGTGCAGTTTGCCTGCCGATCATCTCGACGGGTTCTACCGATTCAAAGTATCTGCGGGAGGCGGGGATCCCGGCTTATGGGATCGGTCATATGGCTCCCGATTATGATCCGGCTGTCTCAGCGACCATGCACGGTCGCAATGAGCGGATCGATATCAACAGTATGCGCTTAAAGACTAATTTTCTAAAAGAACTGGCCCGCCGTTACCTGATATAACCGGGCTAAAGCCGTTATCAAGATATGTTTTTTGAAAAGAGCGCTATTTGTCATAATCTGCAGGATCAGGGGATATCTTGTCGAATCTGTCTTGCAGGAGGCGGTCTTTATGAATGTTGCACTGGGTCTTAGGATCAGGGCTTTACGGAGGCTTAAGCGGGTGACTCAACAGGAGCTGGCGAAAAGGATAGGCATCTCCGCCACCCTGCTCAGCTATATGGAAAGAGGGCTTAGAAAACCGACTCCGAAAATGCTCGAAGAGATTGCCTTAAAACTGGATGTGCCCCGGGAGGAGCTTTTTATTATCAGGGGGAGTGCCGATGATTCCGAAAACGCCGCCTTTTCCGGTAGGATTGCCCTGTACTGAGATCGGTCCGGTGGCGGTCAATCCGGCTGTGGCTTTGGCCCCGATGGCGGGGTTCACCGGACATCCCTTCAGGGTTCTGGCCCGGGAATTCGGGTGCGGCCTGCTTTTTTCGGAGATGATTCATGCCCGGGCGCTTCTCTGTGGCGGCAATGCTGTTTTTTTTTGACTTATTTTTCCGAAGCCGAGCGGCCCATCGGCTTGCAGCTGTTCGGTTCCGAGCCGGAGCTGCTTGTCCGGGCCGCCCGGAAGGCCGAAAAACTGGGGGCCGATCTGATCGATCTCAATTTGGGTTGTCCCACGCCGCGCATTGTGCGCAACGGCGAAGGGGGCGCACTGCTGCTGCAGCCCCGGCTCTGCAGCAAAATATTCAAGGCCGTTGTGCGGGCGGTCTCCTGCCCGGTGACGGCAAAGCTGCGGGCAGGCTGGGATGAGAACCGGATCAACGCTGTGGAGATTGCCGGAAGGGCGGAGGATGCAGGGATCAAGGCGCTTACTGTGCACGGCCGCACTGTAACCCAGGGGTTTGCCGGGAGGGCGGACTGGGAGATAATCGCCCGGGTCAGGGAAGCGGTGGGGATACCGCTGTTTGGTAATGGTGATATCGCTTCCGCCGAAGATGCTGCGGCCATGTTCAACCGCTGTGGCTGTGACGGCATCGCTATCGGACGGGCTGCTCTGGGCAATCCCTGGATCTTCCAACAGGTTCGGGAGCGTCTGGAGGGGCGGGAGGTCGGGGCGCCGCCGACGCTGCCGGAGCGGCTTGCAGTATTTCAGCGCCATCTGGAGCTTTCCTGCAATTTCAGGGGCGAACAGGGGGCTCTTGTCGAGATGCGCCAGCAGGCCGGGCGCTATCTGAGGGGCTTTCCCGGGGCGGCGCGCATCAGAAAGAGTATTATGGGAGCCACTTCGGTGAAAAACTTGCAGGTGCTGATCCGCAGATTGCTGAATTGTGGTAATATAAAGTGAGGAGGTGGACGGGGATGTGTCAATCGACGGTATATCTGGTTAAAGACGGCCGCGAAGAGATGGTGATGGAGGATGTCAGCGTGGTGAAACCGCAGGGTGATGAGCTGCTGTTGGTCGGGATGCTGGGTGAAACAAAGCAGCTTAAGGCGAAGATCAAAGAGCTACAACTGATGGATCACCGCATCTTGCTGGAAGAATAGGGCTCCATCCTCTTCAGGGGATTGCAACCACTAGTGATGAGCTGCTCTGAGCGAGCGGCTCTTTTATTTTCAGGGCTTGTCTCGGGCCTAACCCCTCCTTTTTGCGCGTTTCGAACCGCTTCCGGAAAATTACCAGCAGCGGACCGATCATTTTGGAGATGATCAATAATGTACGGCCGCTCTTGCATTTAGCCGGGAGAAGTGGTAATATTTCGATGTTAACAAATTTGTGCACAGGGGTGGTGGAGCGGTGCAATCTGAAAAGATCGTGCGCATCGGTGAGAAGATAGTCAGCGTGGACCGGGTTAAGCGGCTGCTCGATCGGATCCTGTCGCTGCGGGCGGAGGGGCTTTCCCAGCAGGAGGTCGCCCGGAGGCTCTCCATTGATCGCAGCTTTATTTCCCGTCTGGAAGTTATCGGGGAGGTGCGCAAAGGTAAGCGGGTGGCGGTGATCGGCTTTCCCGTTGCTAACAGGGATGAATTGGAGAAGATCTGCCGCGACCGGGGTCTTGAGTTTACTTTGCTAATGACCAACCGCGAGCGCTGGTCCATGGCCGACGGGAAACAGGCTGTCGATTTCTTTAACGAGGTTTTGGAGATCATTGCTCGCCTGAGAAACTATGAGGTCCTGGTGATGGTCACCTCGGAAAAATGGTACCCTCTGGCTGAGGCTCTTCTGGACTGCCAGATTGTTTACCTCAATTTGGGTTCAACCCCGGTTCAACAGGATTGTCACGTGGATCCGGGCCAATTTCGGGCGCTGCTCGAGCAGGTGGTAGATGACACCGCTGCTGACAAGGAGGAGAATTGAAATGAAGCTGATCGTCGGCGTAAGTTTGGGTTCGTCCCAAAGAGACCATGCTGTAACCGTTAATCTGGGCGGTGAAGAGTGCAGGGTCGAGCGTTTCGGAACCGACGGGGATATGAAGAGAATGGTTGAGCTGATCAAGGAATATGATGGAAAAGCGGATGCTCTCGGTCTGGGAGGGATCGACCTATACGTCTCGGCGATAGACCGGCGCTATGAATTTCGCGATGCCCGTAAAATTGTTCAGGTGGTGAAGAAAACGCCGATAGTGGACGGTTCCGGCTTGAAGCATATTCTGGAGCGGCGGATCATAGAATATCTGGTGGCTAATACCGAGATGTTCAAGGAGCGGCGCAAGGTGCTGATGACCTGCGCGATCGATCGGCTGGGGATGGCGCAAGCTCTCTTCGCGGCCGGCTGTGATGTCACTATCGGTGATTTTCTTTTCGTGCTCAACTGGCCGCTGCCGCTGAAATCGTTGGAGAGCCTGGCCCGTCTGGCCCGAATTGTTGCACCGATCCTGACGAAGCTGCCATTTTCCATGGTTTATCCGACGGGAGAGCAACAGGGGGAGAACAAGCCCCGTCAGGTGAAATATTTCCTGGAAAATGAGATCATCGCCGGCGATTTCCATTTTATTCGCCAGTATATGCCTCCGGAGCTTCCGGGTAAGATCGTGATCACCAATACCGTGACTGCGGACGATGTTCGCCATTTACAGGAGAGCGGTGTGAAGACCCTGATCACAACGACTCCCGATATGGACGGCCGCTCTTTTGGAACCAATATCATGGAGGCGATCCTGGTTGCTCTGGCCGGCAGCAGTACGGAACTTCCGGAGGAACAGTACGGCCGGATGCTGGAAGAGCTGCAGATAACTCCCCGCGTCATCGAGCTGCAGTAAACTCTAACAGGGAGCGGGTGCGAAGCCGGTGGCTGAGCGTTTTGCTATAATTGTTCATTCTAATGCCAGGCGGCCGGATCGGAGAATCCGGCTGCCTGTTTTAAACCTCGATTGGTGGAGCCGCTTTGTTTCGCCACAGGCATCAGCCCCGATCGGGATCAGCTCGCCTTTCGGCCGGGCGGAAGGATGGCTATTTTTTTTAAATTATGATCTTGCTCAACTCCGGGATCTTCCCACGGCAAGGCTGCTGAAAAGAACAATTCATGCCGGGGAGAAGGCATCGCGTCTGGGGGCGCGGATCATCGGTTTGGGAGCGCCGCTGCTGCAAGCGCTGGGGTCGGCAGCGCTTGCCGTTGCCCGCAATCTGGATTCAACCGTAACCGGCGGCGCCGGCTGTGCTGTTGCTGCCGCCATCGACGGGCTCTGGAAGGCGGCGGAGCTGATGGAGATCGATCCGGAGGAGGCCGCGGTGCTGATCATCGGGGCGGCAGAACCTTGTGGCAGCGCCTGTGCGCAAATTCTCGCCCGGGACGGGGTGAACTATTTAACTCTCGTCGATACAGACAGGGCCCGATTGGATCAACTGGCCCGCCGGGTGCTTTACGATTGCGGTGTCGCTTGCAAGATCAGCGCGCGGGCGGGGCAAGCGGTGGCCCAGGCGGATCTGATCATCGCCGCCGGGGAAGCAGCCGGGTTCGCTCTACACCCTGCTCTCATCAAGTCCGGCGCTGTTGTCTGCAACCTGAGTGCGGCGGATGAGCTTACCGCAAGGATCATCAGTTGCCGCTCCGATGTCATGATCTTCGATCAGTCTGTGCTGCGGCTTCCGGGAGGGGTTGTCCTGTGCCATGATCCCGCTTTGCCGGCAGACGCTGTCCGTGCCCCCATGGCTGAAGCGGTTCTGCTGGCGCTGGAGGGCAGATTCGACCGCTACTTCCTCGGCTATGGGTTGCGGGTCGAGAAGCTGATCCAGATGCGCCGGCTGAGCAGGAAGCACGGCTTTACTCTCTCCGGTTTTGCCGCGCTGGACCGTTACTTTAATTTTGCTGCTGTCAGAGCGATTCGGAAAGGCCGGCCGGCTTGACCGGGGCGCCCCTTTGGGGAGGGAGCCTCCGCTTTGTCGGGTCATCGCCAAAATTGGTGGATATCGCTAGATAAAAAAATTTACAGTTCCCGTACATGGTGACATTATCTCAGATTGCTTAAAGGGTGATAATATCACAGGCCGGTTACAAACATCGTGTTTGCTGAGCTTGACAATTGACTTTTTGGCATTTATAATACGTTTACAATTTCTGATTGCCAAGCGGATAAATCTGGAGCGATGCGGAAAGTGTCAAAGGAAAGCGGCGCTTCGGCGGACCGATTTCTTGACGGTTCCGTTTTTTATTTCGCCAGGCAAATGCATATGCTTCGTAGGAAGTTCATAAAATTGTAATGTTCTTTCAGCTAAAACCAATTGAGAGGGAGAATCATTACATGGCCAACGAAGAGGTCCTTTTAACCAGAGGCGGTCTGGAAAAGCTGGAGAAAGAGCTCGATTTTCTCAAATCGGTGAAGCGCAAGGCGATTGCCGCCCGCATTAAAGATGCGATTACCTATGGCGATATTACCGACAACTCGGAATATGAAGATGCTAAAAATGAGCAGGCTTTCATCGAGGGAAGGATCATCACCCTGGAAAAAATCCTGCGCCGGGCCCGGATCCTTGAAAAAGACGGCACCAACAGCTATGTGACGATCGGTTCAACGGTTAAGCTCAAAGATATTGAGATGGATCGTGAATATATCTATACAATCGTCGGTACTGCCGAGGCTGATCCGGGGGACGGGAAGATCTCCAACGAATCTCCGGTGGGTAAAGCCATCCTGGGCCTGTCGATTGGAGAGGAAATCGAGGTGAAAGTGCCCGCCGGCTCGCTTAAATACAGGATCATGGAGATCAGCTAAACTTTTGGAGGTATCTAAATGGAGCAGGATCAGCTAAATGAACTGATGAAGGCCCGGCGCCAGAAGATGATTCAGCTGAAGGAGAAAGGTATTGAACCATTTGGCCCCGGTTGCGTTCCCACTCACTATTCCGCAGATATAGTTGCCCAATTTGATTCGCTGGAGGACACAAACGTCACCATCACCGGCAGATTAATTGGTATCCGCACACACGGCAAAGCCGCTTTTGCCGATCTGAAAGATTATCGGGGAAAAATTCAGATCTACTTTCGCCGGGACCAGCTTGGCGAAGAGAAGTACAACCTCATCGAGCTGTTCGATATCGGTGATTTTATCGCCGTTGAGGGGTCGGTTTTCAAAACCCGCAAGGGTGAAATTACTGTGTCAGTGCAGGATTATCGGTTTCTCACCAAGGCGCTGCGGCCGCTTCCGGAAAAATGGCATGGTTTAAAAGATGTCGAGTTGCGTTACCGGCAGCGTTATCTCGATCTCATCGCCAACGATGAGGTCAGGCAGACTTTTATCAACCGCAGCAAGATCATTCAGACAATGCGCGATCTGTTAAATGAATGGGGCTTTCTGGAGATGGAGACGCCGGTTATGCAAACGATCGCCGGCGGTGCTCTGGCCCGTCCCTTTATTACCTATCACAACGCTCTTGATATTAGTCTGTACCTGCGTATTGCCACTGAACTTCACCTGAAGCGTCTCCTTATCGGCGGGCTGGACAAGGTCTACGAGATCGGCAGAATTTTTCGCAATGAGGGGATCTCCCCGGTCCACAATCCCGAGTTCACTTCGGTGGAGATCTACGAGAGCTATGCCGATTACAGGGATATGATGGTCCTTACCGAAAAGCTGATTTCTGAATGCGCTGTGCGGGTGCTGGGGCAAAGCGAGGTGGTCTATCAGGGGGAGACTTTGGATCTGACCCCGCCGTGGCCCCGGGAAACGATGATCAGTATTGTGCAGAAGTACGCCGGAGTCGATTTTTCAGAGATCAGCGGTGATGCCGCTGCCCGGGAGGCGGCCCGTCAGGCCGGGTTGGAACTTGACGGTAAAGAAAAATGGGGTGAAATTCTCAATCTTTTCTTTGAAGCCTTCTGTGAGGAGCAGTTGCGGAGCCCGATATTTGTCATCGATTATCCCGTTGATGTTTCACCTCTGGCCAAGAAAATGGATTCGGAACCCCGCTTGACCCATCGCTTTGAAGCTTTCATGGCCGGTAAAGAGGTGGCCAACGCTTTCACGGAACTAAACGACCCCCTCGACCAGCGGGAAAGATTCGAGCGGCAGCTGGCCCGCCGTGAGGCGGGCGATAAAGAGGCCCACATGATGGACGAGGATTTCATTACCGCTCTCGAATACGGGATGCCGCCGGCGGCGGGTCTGGGCATCGGCATCGATCGTGTGATCATGTTTTTAACCGACAGCCCTTCAATCCGCGATGTCATCCTTTTCCCCACGCTGAAACCGCGGTAGCATTTTCATCCTGATGATTTTTTTGGCAAATAGACAAAAGCAGCCCGGAGAGTTAAAATAGAATGTAGGTGGGTGACCTGGCGGCATCATTAGGGCATGACCCTGCGCTTGGCCCCGGTTCACCCACCTCTTTTATTGAGCGATAGAGACGGTTGTGACCGGGTTGCTCTCGCCGGAGAGCAAAATGATCTGACAGGGAGGCGCCAGCGTGGAGCAAAATCTACCGGAGCCGTACAAAATCAAGGCGGTTGAAACGATCAGTCTGTTACCGGAAGAGGAGCGAAGCCGGCGCATTGAGAAGGCCGGCTTTAATACGTTCTTATTGAAATCAAAAGATGTTTATATTGATCTTCTTACCGACAGCGGCACCAATGCGATGAGCGATCACCAGTGGGCCGGGTTGATGCTTGGCGACGAGGCCTATGCGGGAAGCGAAAACTGGCTTCATCTGGAGGAGACGGTCCGCGAACTGTTTGGCTTTAAATATGTGATCCCAACGCATCAGGGCCGGGGGGCGGAAAATCTAATTTCCCGGATTCTGATCAAACCGGGGATGTATATCCCGGGCAACATGTATTTTACGACGACAAGGGCGCATCAGGAGATGAGCGGGGGCACCTTTGTCGATGTGATCGTCGATCAGGCCCATGATCCGCAAAGAGAGGATTTCCCGTTTAAGGGCGATGTCGATCTGCAAAAATATGAAGCGCTGATCAAACGCGTCGGCCCGGAGATGATCCCCTATATTTCGCTGGCGGTAACTGTGAATATGGCCGGAGGGCAGCCTGTCAGCATGAAGAACATGCGCGAGGTCAAGGGGCTCTCCGAAAAGTACGGCATCAAGGTGATTGTCGATGCCACCCGCTGTGTGGAAAACGCCTACTTTATTAAAAAGCGGGAGGCGGGTTACGGCGATGTCAGTATCGCCGAGATTGTCAAGGAGACCTTCAGTTACGCCGACGGCTGCACCATGAGCGGCAAGAAGGACGGCATTGTCAATATGGGCGGGTTTTTGGCGATCAATGATGAGGAGATCTACCGCCAGGCTGCCGCCATGGTGGTGGTCTTTGAAGGGATGCCCAGTTACGGCGGGATGACCGGGCGGGACATGGAGGCCTTTGCCCGGGGGTTGCGCGAATCGGTGGAGTACCCTTATATTCGCCACCGCGTCGAGCAGGTTGCTGCATTTGGAAACAGGCTCAGTCAGCTGGGTGTGCCCATAGTCAAGCCCGTGGGAGGGCATGCTGTCTTTCTCGATGCAAGGTCTTTCCTGCCCCATTTGACACAGGATCAATTGCCGGCGCAGGCGTTGGCGGCGGCGATCTACGAACAATCCGGGGTGCGCAGCATGGAACGG
>JAAZIG010000024.1 GCA_012510325.1 Bacillota bacterium | reverse complement strand
TCCGCTTGTCTGGCTTCATAGATCATCCTGGCCTTTTCATCCTGGCTGATGATCTGCAACAGGTCATAAGCACTCTTAATGTCTTTGTTTTTTTTGGCAAGCACTTCCAACACCCCCTTCGATTTTCCATCGATAAAGGTCATCCACTGCACAACAGGGTCGTCCTGGGACAGGGTGATCTTTTCGTCGAACAGTTTGGGCAGCTCCATGAAATGTACTTCCAGCATATCGGTCAGGATATGCTCATTTGTCGCTTCTTTTAAAAGATAGCAGGTATGCAATTTCTGAAGCGGTGTACACACAAAGTCTACGATGTTGATCGCGATACATTTCTTCAGACCTCCATAGGTCTCTCCCGGTTTAAGCTGCGATGAATACATCTTGGACCAGTAAAACAGAGTTCTCTCCGGCATATATTCAGTGGGCAGGATCTGAATCTCAATATTGATCTGTTTACCCTGCTTTGTCCTAGCCCTTACATCCAGGATTCCTTTTTTATCTTCCTTAAATTCACGCAAAAGTTCAGTGTTGATAATTTCCAGGCCAACCAGCTCACCAGGCGGCAACTTCAAGACGGAAGTAAGAAATGCGGCCAGTATATGTTTATTTTTTTCATCACCGAAGATCAGTTTAAAGACGAAGTCCACCTTCGGCGACATCAGCTCATGATCAGCGGTTCTCTGCTCGGGCATCCCCTCAACTCCTGCCCTGTCTGATTAATCTAATTATACCATGCCGGAGCTTCCAGCTTCAAGATAATACCTATTGTATTATTAGCGGAGCGCTGCGCCATCTTAAAAACATTAACTATGATCGGGAAACCGGTGGATGTGTAAATATCAAACGCGTGCCTGAGCTGGATCTTGAGAAAATAGCAAAAGCCAAAAAGTATAACGGATACCACGTAATTATTACCAATGAGATCGATATAGCTGATCATGAGGCGGTAGAATCTATCATTTGGGGAAATTGAGTGCAGTTGTGTTAAATCTCACTTTGACCAGCGTTATCTTAAAACCGGTGAGATTAGACAACTTGTTGCAGACAGCAAAAAGAAAATCTAAAACATACAACATAAAACGGAAAGATAGTAACCCCTGCAAAGCGGCCGTTACGTTCTCGCCGCCTCAGGCATGGATGACGATTCGTCAAGCATCCCAGATTTGAAGGGCTCTCTCTAGAGCTGTCATCTGTCGATTTTATGGCGGGTTGGCAACTGGCAGACATGAAGACATCTATTAGCCAATTTCTTTCATTCCGGCAGTTTCGCCGGAGCGCTTCCGGGAGCAAAATCCCCCCCGAAAAGCGGCTTCCCGGGTTGCCTGTAAGGCTCCCCCAGTACCGTCCGGCGCGGTGCCCAGCGCTGGCAGGGGTCCTTATACCAGCGGATATATTCTCTTCGTTCTTCTTCTGTAAGAAATAGCAGGGACCAAAGCAGGGTCGTCGACACCGGCAGAGTCCTCAACCCAAAGAAATCGCTGCAGAAAACCTCTTTGATTTTTGCAGCGCCGTACAGCTGAAAAAGCAGATCTATTTGCGGCAGCGTTCCCCTGGTAAGCGCTGTCCGTATAATCAGATCAGCAAAACGGACCATATCCATACTCGGAAGATCGTAATTTTGGAAAAGAGGAGCCAGTTCATCAGGTATTTTCATCTTTGCCTCTTTCCAATCCATCCGCACTCCATCGGGTTAGTAAAAATTGCTTTTCAGGTACTCTTTAACTCTACCGGTGAGGTAATTTTCTATCGCCTCAACTGTTAGGCCTTCTTTAAAAACCATCTTGATCGCCGCTTCCTGATCGGCTAAATCAGCGGTATAGACCAGCTGCTCCAGGAAAAGCTTCATGGAAAAGCCTGATTTGCTGTTAGTCGTGTATTTTACTTGCGCTTTTTCTTCGATGTAAGCGAGATCCACTGCCTGCTCAATAAGCAAAAAATAAAGATCAATGTAATCACGGAAGGTAGCCCTTCTGCCGATAGAGTATGCTTTCATCAGCGCTATTTCTTGTGGAGATGCCAGCAAAGTTCCTTTCAGAAACGGAGCCAACGCAGCCCCCTTTACCGGTAGATTGATCAGTGGAAAAGGATAGGCCAAAAATGTAATTTTGATCCCGGCCAGAGTTAGATCCAGTTGCGTTGATTCCTGTAAATTTACAAAGAGAGATACTTCGGGAAATATTCTTTCAAGAACAGAAACAAGACCAGGGTCAAGACTCTTCTTTTTGTGATCGATAAGTATGAAATCAAGATCATTTGAGCGGCGGTGCTTAATCTGCAGGGCCAACCCTGTACCGCCCGCCAGGCAATAATTTGGCCCCACTGTCGAGGAACCAATCCCTGCGCAGATCTTCATTGCTTCGGCAGGCAGTACATCAGTAAAAGGTCGCTCCATCCTATCCCCCCCACAGTCGCTATTTCCCACTAATTTACATCATAGCATGTTCGCAGAGACTGATCAAGGAGCCGTGCTCTTTTTCAGTGTTTCCCCATCGAAAACATCTCGGCAGCCCGGCCATAAGGCGGCGAGATCTATGGCCAAATTGGGGTAATGGGGATGTTCGATCAGCTCCTGATCCAGGCCCGCAGCTGCCAAATAATAGTCTCCGCCCCGCAGGGCGAAGCATTCCATAGTTTTTTCCTCCGGGTTGACCAACCAGTAGTGCTGCACACCGGCCTTTTTGTAAACAGACATTTTCTGCACCCGGTCCCGGGAGCCCGTTGAAGGAGATATGATTTCAATCACCATCGCCGGGGGCCCGTCGATATGAGTATCTTTAACCATCTCCTGTTGATTTCCGGAGACAAAAAAAAGGTCCGGTTGGATCACGGTTGTCTCAGTCAAGGTGACATCCACAGGGGCGATAAAAAGTTCACCTTCAGGATGATGCA
Source organism: Bacillota bacterium (assembly GCA_012510325.1). Lineage (GTDB taxonomy): Bacteria > Bacillota > Dethiobacteria > DTU022 > DTU022 > JAAZPQ01. The sequence goes on along the minus strand of JAAZIG010000024.1, from coordinate 2,686 downwards.
CCCGAAAGTAGCCCTCGAGTATACGGGCCAACCGAAAAAGGACGCGCTGATGGATCACCGCCGGAGAAGGATCCTTGACCAAGACGCCCTCCAGTATTTCGTAACGGCAGCCCGGCTCTTCCGGCAGCTTCAGGTAGTCCTGATAAGTTAATTTTGGCCCGGGAACCCGCTCGTATTCGACGGTGTTTTCCCGAGCAGCGGGCCTTTCCAGCGCCCCGATCACATCGGCAAGACTATAGCGATATTGTTTCCCACCCAGCTCCACAAAGGGTATCTTTTTCTCCCTGGTATAACGCCAGATTGTCTCGACGGAAAGGTTGAGCGCATCGGCTAAAACATGAGCGGTGATATACTCGCGCTTCCGGGCCATCCTGCCCACCTCCGCGATAACTATAACCCATCGGTCAACAATTGTCAACGGTAATCAACTGTACGCAAGTGGCCACCGCTACTCTTCGATTTCGATGCGACGCAGGGGCCGGCGGTGCAGAAAATCGTACATCAGCGGCACCACCAGCAGGGTCAGCAAAGTGGCGTAAGTGAGTCCGCCGATGGTCACCACCGCCATGGGCTGGGTCATCTCCGCACCGCTGCCGATACCGAGGGCAATGGTGCTCATAGCCAGGATCGTGGTCAAAGCGGTCATAATGATGGGGCGGAGACGGGCGCTGCCCGCTTCGAGGAGGGCTTCCTTTTTGTCCATACCCCCCAGACGAAGCTGATTGACATAGTCGACATAGACAATGCCGTTGTTCACCACAATCCCGGCCAGCACCAGAAAGCCCAGCATCGCCGTAACCGAAAGATCAAGGCCGCTCACCCAAAGCAGCAGTAAGCCGCCGGTAAAAGCCAGGGGCAGAGTGAAAAGAATAATAAAGGGTGAAAGCAGGCTCTGAAACTGGGCCACCATGATCAGGTAGATAAAGATCACCGCCAAAACAATCATCAGGACAATATCCCTGAGGGCGCTGGTGATCATCTCGTTTTCACCGGCGATCTCCACAGTAAAACCTGCGGGCGGAGTATAGCCGGCCAGCTCTCTCTCCAGCTCCCGGCTAACCAAACCAATATTGTACCCTTCATCAAGGGAGGCTCTCACAGTAACCCGGCGGGACTGGTTCTCCCGGGCAATGGCACCGGGGGTGAGCGCCTCTGTAATCTCAGCGATATCGCCCAGAAGCACCTCTTTCTCCGTTCCCTCCGGGCCGGTCACCGTTAAAGCAAGCTCGCCGAGATTGTCCCGGGTATGGCTGTCCCGGTGCGCACCGATAACGATAACCGGATATTCGTCTCCGGCGGCCTGCAGCGCAGTGGATTCCAGTTTGCCCGCCAACCGGCCGGCAACCTCCTGGTAGATCTGCGCCACGGTGAGCCCTTCCCGCATCGCCGCGTCCCGGTTGATCGCAATGCGGGTCTCGGTGGAGCTCTCTTCATTGCCGGTTAAGATATCCCTCGTCCCCTCTGTCTCGCCGATAAGAGCCGCCACCTCCTCGGCAGTGGCGGCCAGGAGATCCAGGTCATCGCCTCTGATCAGCACCTCGATGCCGCTGCCGCCGAGAGCTGAAAGATCCATATCGGAAGCGGATACGGAAATTTCAGCGTCTAGATCCTCTGTTTTTTCATGGATCAGCCGCTCCACCTCCCGGTTGGTCAAAGAGCGCTTCTCTTGGAGCATGATGTAAAAGGAGGTGCTCCCCCCAGCGGCCCTTCCCCCACCACCCATTGCCTGTCCTGATGAGCCAACGATGGCACCCACGCTTTCGACAGCCTCGATCTCAAGAATCCGGGCCATCACCAGATCGTTCATCGCTTCAGTCTCCTCCCAGTCGCTCCCTTCAGGCATGGTCAGCGCGGCGCTCATCTGGGAGGAATCCATCTCCGGAAGAAAAGCGGTGCCCATCACGGTGATGCCGTAGACGCTCAGGGCGAAAAGCAGAAGCACGGCGATCATAACGGGCGCTTTATGTTTCAAGGACCACTTCAGGAGCCGCCTGTAGGCGCGCGTCAGGGCAGCAAACCATTTTTGCGGTTTCACCGGCTTGCCGGCAAGAACGGTCGAAGCCATGGTCGGGACCAGCGTCAGCGCCACCGCCAGGCTGGCCAGAAGGCTGAAGGCGATGGTCAGCCCCATATCGGTAAACAGCTGCCGCGAAAGGCCCTGGGTAAAGACAATGGGCAAAAAGACGCAGATAGTGGTCAGGGTGGAGGCAAAGATGGCGCCGCCCACCTGCCTGGCACCGCCCACAGCCGCCCGGTGCACGGCGATACCCTCACCGCGCAGGCGGTAAATATTCTCCATAACCACGATGCTGTTGTCCACGAGCATGCCCACGCCCAGAGCCAGGCCGGAAAGAGAGATGATATTTAGGGAAATGTTGGTGAAATACATGAGCGTGACCGCCACCATCAGGCTCAGGGGAATACTCAGGGCGATCACCAGGGTGGGGCGGGCATCCAGAAGGAAGAAGAAGAGCACCAGGATCGCCAGGGCCCCGCCGATAAGCAGGTTCTGGATGACGCTGTAAACAGACAGATTAATATAATCGCCCTGATCCATGAGCATCCGGATATGCAGCCCCTCATTTTGGGCCGACAGCTCGGCGCCAAGAGCGCTGATTTTGCCCGTCACCCCCGTTGTGGAGGCAGTGTTCTGTTTCTGAAAGATGAGAATAATACCGTCATTGCC
>JAAZIG010000214.1 GCA_012510325.1 Bacillota bacterium | reverse complement strand
TTTACGATTATCAGCAAGATCAGGTTCTTTCTCTAAGATCACCATCCTCAAGAATATTTTGACTCTGCGCAATACATTCACATTTCACACAATAACAAGTGCAATAAATATGCCAACTCCAATCGGCTTGTCCGGGCTGCTAAAAAGCAGACAAAGTCCCTTTAGGGGCGATCAAAAAGCAATCTGTGCAACATTGCATGAAAAAGTATCTGTGCAGGGCTGCACGGATACGGAGGAATTAGAAGAAAACTGGTGAGCCCCAGGAAGAGCCCCGGGGCATAATGAGAGATAAAGCAGCGGTTTTGGCCAAGGATATTCCGGCCGATCATTCTCCGCTGCAAAATTCAAAGGGGATAATCTAAAATCTCTATCCTAAACCGTATTTACGCATTTTCCTGAAGAGGGTGGTGCGATGTATTTCAAACATCTCCGCGATTTTTTGCAGATCGCCATTATAATGTTTCAGTGCCTTTTTCAAAAGATCCCTTTCAAATGCGGCAACCTCATCCTGCAGATTGCACCGGTAAGCCGGAGAAATTCTTTCGATGGGCAGGGGAACCTCCTGAAGAGCAAGCTCTTCAAAAAAATGCTCTTCGCTTATTTCCCGGTGGGGATAAAGCAAAACCACACGTTCTACCATATTCTGCAACTCCCGGACATTACCCGGCCAGTTATAATCGAGCAAAACCCGCAAGGCGCCGGGACTAAAATATTTCCTCACCTTGTAGCGGCCGGTAAATTCCGCCAGGAAATACTGGGCCAGGCTGACGATATCTTCCTTTCGATCCCTTAAAGGAGGTATGTAGATCGGAGCCACATTCAACCGATAAAAAAGATCTTCCCTGAATCGCCCCGCAAGAACCATCTCCTGTAGATTTTGGTTGGTGGCCACGATGAAGCGGACATCAACTTTCTGGCTGTTCACGCTGCCGATGGGAGTGATCTCTTTATCCTGCAGCAGTTGCAACAATTTGGCTTGATTGCTGAAAGAAATCTCGGAAATTTCATCAAGAAAAATGGTACCCCCCTCAGCCGCCTTGATCAGCCCGACTTTGCCCGATCTGGAAGCCCCGGTGAAAGCCCCCTCCTTGTACCCAAAAAGTTCTGATTCAAGAAGGTTTTCCGGAATTGCGGCCATATTGACGTTAATAAACGGGCCATTCTTGCGCGGGCTCATCCGGTGAACAAAATCAGCAACTACTGCTTTGCCCACACCGGTTTCTCCCTGGAGCAGTACCGTTGACTCGAAAATGGCGGCCCGACCAGCCCGTGCCAGCACCTGCTGCATGACTTTGCTGTTGGCCACCACCCCGGGCGGTGCCGGGAAGTAAAGGGGGTTCAACCCCGCTTCTTTTTCTTCATGTTTTCCGCCTAGGCTGACAGCTCCTGTTGGAATGGTATCGGTAGTCATTACCAGAACGATATTCCCATGGTAATCAAAGATAGGGTTGCCGGTGGCAATAATTTTTTTGCCTGTGCGTAAAATAGTCTGTTCAATACTGATCGGCATACGCTGTTCCAGAACGAGCAAGGTAACTGATTGATCAAAATAACCATCATCAACCAGGCTCTGCATATGCCTGCCCTGGACCTCTTCTTCCATTATCCCGGTAATATCCTCATAGGAGCGGTTTACCGTCAGCGTACGCGCGCCACCGTCGGTAAGGTAGATGCCAATCGGCTCCTGCTGATCCTTATCCTCAGCTGAAAGCATACCGTTTGGGGACCGGGTTTTCAGGTTTTCCGCAGGGAACCTCAGCCCTTCCACAACTCACACCCCCAAGCGCTTGAAGCAAATGCTTACCGGATTCGTTGTCTCAAAGAATGTAAGAACATACCAGCTAGCGGTAATAGTAGGAGTAGTCTGTCTATTGCGTAAGTTTAATTATATAGACAACCGCAGGGGTTGTCAACCATTCGCCGTCATTCATTTATCTTCATTTATCATCAGTGATTATCCTGCCTGAAGGGAATCGGTTCATGTACAACGACATCATAAAACAATAGCCGATCTGGTGAAAGTGCTTTGTTATTACTGTAAGGATACTACTGCTGTGCTTCCCTGCATCGCTAAAAAGCACCTCTCAAAAGCACTGCTCAGCCAATAGATCGGAAAAAGGTGACCGCATATTTCCCCCCGGAACGGCCGAAGGAGGGCGTGCTGCCCTCCTTGTTCAACAATCTGTATGGTGATCATTTTTC
>JAAZIG010000213.1 GCA_012510325.1 Bacillota bacterium | reverse complement strand
CTGGTGTACTTTTTAGAACAATTATCGGTAATAATTACTCTAAAAAGCACACCAATCCATATTTTTGTTTTCTAGTAGAGGGCTTGAAAGCCAGTCACCATCGTTACTATCTGCCGTTATCATAATTATGACACGAGACCCGCAGGCAGGATCAAAGATACGCCCGTGGAAGGGCTCAATAATGTTCACAATGAGTTTGACGATGCAGGTGGGCGTAAAGAATTCACCACCCCGTTGTCCTTCGCTCATGGCGAATTTGCCCAGAAAATACTCGTAGATCTTGCCGAAGGCATCTCCTTTGATATCCATGGGTATAGAGTTCATTAGTCTCAGAAGTTCGGTGAGCGTGGCATTATCCAGGCGGTTGTAGCTTTTAGGCAAGACATCTCTCAAATCGGAATTCTCTGTTTCGATGGCCCGCATGGCTTTGTTTATGGCCTGTCCAATATTCTCACCCTCAGGCAGATCGAGCAGCGTTGAGAAACGGGCTTCATCGGGTAGATACATGACCCCCTGGGCCTGATAGTCTGCCGGACCGATCTTGCGACGGCTGGTGCTTTTGCCAGCAAGCTCATGCTCGAGAGCACTAAAGCGGTAGTCTGCATAGCGCAAAAAAATCAGACCCAGCACCGGAACAGAGTACTCGGATGATCTGAGTTTGGAATTGGCGCGCAGCTCATCAGCAGCATCCCAAAGGCGATTTTCAATTTCGTTGTTATTTATTGTCCCCACTGCTTTCTTCCTTTCGTTTCGGGAATATAAAATAGATTCTATTCACCTTCGAAAAAATCAAGATCAATTTTTTTTATTTCGTAAAGGGTTTCCCTTGATACACCAACATCAAAATCGATCATGTACTGTGCTATTTGTTCTCCGTCTATGAGGATTACCTTGGCGTTGATTTGTTGGGTAAATTTTAAAGCATGGGTTGTAAAGGTGGAGGTGGTGAGAAAAACGCCTTTTTTAGCTCGTTTCCCTTCTAGGGCGCCAACAAATTTTTGGATTTCGTCCCGGCCTACCGGATTTGTCCACCGCTTTGCCTGAACATATATAATATCCAGGCCGAGGCGATCTTCCTTGATGATCCCATCAATCCCTTCGTCTCCACTTTTGCCTATTGCATTGCCGGCATCCTTAATGGAGCCACCGTAGCCCATCCTGACAAGCAGCTCGACCACCAGCCGTTCGAAAAAATCAGGAGAGCTTTGTTTTACCTGGCTGAGAAGTTCCTGTGCCAGGCTTGCCCGCATATTTTGGTAGCCTTCTTCGATAAGTTCTTTCGGGGTTTTGGGGGTGGTTGTTACTTCGGTTGCTGCTTTGGTTGCTTTTGACTTGGGGGCTTGGAATTCTACAAATTCCTTATATCTTTTCAAAAACTTGTCGTTTATAACTGATGGCTTTTGTTTTAATACCTCAAGGCCCCGCTCTGCAATTCTGAAATATCCTCTTCTCGTACTTTCTACGAGCCCCGCTTTTTTCATGTAGGTTCTGGCCCAGCCCACCCTGTTGTCAAAAACAGGCTGTTGGCCACTGGGAAGAAGCTCTTTTTTTTCCTTCTCTGATAGCCCGAACTCTTTTGCCAGGGTATCGATAGATTGGCGTAAGGACCACTCTTTCTTATCCCCAAGAAGTTTGAGTAAAGGAAGCATTAAATCTTGATAACCCGGGATAGCCAATTTCCCATCTCCTAATCAAATTTTGATTGGATTCCATTAAATGATAACATAAACTAATTATTCCGAAAAGGGCATTCCAGGTCGATCTCCATTGATGCCAGTCCTGAACCCATGATCAGCCGGCGCAGCAAGGGGTTGTAGATAAAGGGGGCCTTCATATTTTTCAGCAGGATGTTTCTGAACAGCGGTGCCGCCAGTTTGCGATAAGCTGCTGCAGCAGCAGGAAGCCCCCCCGAAAGTGCTTTGGCCGCCAGCAGGGCGCCGGCAAAGGCATAGCTCAGCCCTTCTGCGGAACTGGGGCTGATCCATCCCGCCGCTTCGCCGATGAGCAAAATGCTCTCCCGGCCGGTAAATATCTTGCCGGGCCGGGGCCGCAGGATTAGGGCGCTTTCCTTGCGGATCACCCGCTTCAGGCGGTAACCGTAGGGCTCAAGTTTCTCCTTCAACAGGGTAAATTTTGCGGCGGCGTCTTTTCCGGGAGCCAGAGCGGCGCCCAGGAGCAGTGTCTCTCCCTTGGGGATAGTCCAGGCGTAAAAATCGGTGATGGCCGGGTCAAAGATAGCGGAAAAATGAGGCAGCGCCTCTCCGGCTTGGAGCCACTCCTGCAGGGCCAGATAGCGGCGGGGGCCGGGAGTGTCAGGGAAGGCCAGCCTGCGGACAGCGGAAGAGGCGCCGTCTGCGCCGACCACCGCCCGGGCCTGCACCGTTTCCCTGCCGCCGGACCGGTACAAGCACAGCCGGTAACTGCCGCTGTCTCCCTTGAGCCCGGTGAGACGGCACCCAAGCCTGATTTCCACCGCCGGCGGCACCAGGGAGATGAGCCACTGTTCGAATTTGCCCCGGTCGATATTGATATAGAAACGCTGGTAGAATCTTTCCCTGCCAGCAGCAAGATCAATGGCCCGGACGGCGAAGATCTGCGGTCCTACAAGCACCTCCCGGGGCAGGGCCACACCCATCCGGGCGAGCATCTTCTGGGCATCGGGAGCCAGCAGGCCGCCGCAGCACTTGCCCGGGGACCCCGCCGCCAGGTTTTCCCTTTTGTCGATGAGCAGGACTTTCATTTGTCGGCCCATCGCCCGGGCCAGGGTCGCTCCCGCCGGGCCTGCTCCAATAATCGCCAGGTCGTACATAGCATCAGTTCCTTCATCCCGGGCCGCGGTGTCTGATCCCCCATCAGCCTGTTGCTGTTCCTCCGCCCTTTTCAGGGGTTTATTGACCCTGACTGTCCTGATCCTCCAGGGGGATGATAAACATGGCGATGATATAGACAATGACGCCGGGAAAAGCTGCAGATAACAAAGAGATAATAATATAAAGCATGCGCATCATGGTGGGATCCATCCCCAGGTACTCGGCCAGACCGCCGCAGACACCGGCAATCATGGAATTTTTGCGGGAACGGTACAGCTTTTTGGGCTCCATAGCTCCACCCCCATTCACTACTTGCTCAGGAGTAAAACGGATTTGCGATGAGTGTAACTGATTTAATTCCAGATTACTCCCTGTTGATAAAATTCTCTAGCGACCCCGGTAGATCCTGTATCTGTCCTGACGGTTAATTTTACGGCCCGGTGGAGAAAATCATTCTATTTGTTGCCGGTCTCTGCAGAGATTTTGGCTGGATTACCGCAGGATGCTTTCGCTGGATTTTCTGAAAAGAACCGCAAACCGGATATTTTGCTTAAACCTTTTTACCATTTTGCCATAACCGTCTAATGACTCGGCGGTTCTTTCTTTGCAGGTTTCCAATTCCGGTATTTCGGGCAAGGGTTTTTCCGCTGGTAGATTTTACACAGGGGGTCTATAGAAAAGCAGTACGGATTGTGCTATATTATTAATGTTGGTGCATGCGGGTGTAGCTCAATGGTAGAGCACTGGCCTTCCAAGCCAGCTACGTGGGTTCGATTCCCATCACCCGCTCCATGTTTATAGCTTCGCGGCCGGAGGAATAACTGAGCTTCGGCCGCTTTTGTATTTATCGGTTTATTCAGCTTTTGCCGCTCCCCGGGGAAAAGGTTTTTCCTTTGACGATGCCGAAAAGAAAAGAGTAATCGTTTGATTGATCATCTCTCGAAACAAGTGAAAGAAGGGGTTCCGGTGAGCGAGGCGATCGTTTGGATCGATTTTGAAACGATGACGAACTTTATGGTGGATGTGTTTGAAGGGGTTGGCCTTCCGGAGAGAGAGGCGCGCATCTGTGCCGATGTGCTGATCACTGCCGATAAATGGGGCATCGATTCTCACGGGATCGGTCGTTTGAAGACGATCTATTACGATCGCATTAAAGAGGGAATTCAGTTTCCGGTGACCAATTTCGAGGTGATCCGGGAAGGGCCGACCACGGCGGTTGTCGACGGTCACCACGGGATGGGGCAGGTAATCGCCAAAAAGGCGATGGGGTTGGCCATCGACAAGGCTCGCCGCTATGGCATGGGGATGGTGGCGGTGCGCAATTCAACTCATTTTGGTATCTGCGGGTACTATCTGAAGATGGCTGCCGATGCCGGGATGATGGGAATGGTGGGCAGCAACGCCCGCCCCTCCATTGCCCCCACCTTCGGAGTGGAGAATATGCTGGGCACAAATCCGCTGACTTTCGGTTTTCCCACGGATGAGGATTTTCCGTTTCTTCTCGATTGTGCCACCTCGGTAAGCCAGCGCGGCAAGATCGAGGTTTATGCCCGCGCCGGTGAGGCGATCCCTCACGGCTGGGTGATCGACAGTGCCGGCCACAGCAGAACCGATACGGAGCAGATCCTCATCGATCTGGTTGCAGGAAAGGCTGCACTGACTCCTCTCGGGGGTATCGGTGAGGATAACGCCGGCTACAAGGGGTACGGGTATGCCACCGTGGTGGAGATCCTTTCGTCAGCGCTGCAGGGGGGCGCTTTTCTCAAAGGACTGACCGGCTTCGATGAGGGCGGGGAAAAAGTGCCTTACCGGCTCGGTCACTTTTTTATGGTTGTTGATCTGGCGGCATTTATCGGTTTGGAGGACTTTAAAGCGAGAACTGGCGAGATCCTGCGCCAGCTGCGCGCTTCCCAAAAAGCACCGGGTCAGGAGAGAATTTTCACTGCGGGAGAGAAGGAGCACCTCGCCTGGCTGGAAAGGAAAGATCGGGGAGTCCCTGTAGGTAAAAAATTACAGGAAGAGATGCTCCAGATGCGGGATGAACTGGAGCTGAGCGGCTATCGCTTTTCATTCGAGCGGTAAAGGGGTCCGCTGAGCCGGCGGAAGGTCCTACGAAGCGCGGTCGTTTTTTGATGTGCCGTGCCTGCTCCCAACCCAAGTGCGCTGGAACAGATCATGTCACTAGATTACAATTTTGCCAGAGGGGGTGCAGCGCGGTGGTCTCTACCGCTTCACTGGCGGCAATGTTTTTTAGCCTGTTTGCTTCTCTGTTTTTGCCTGTCGGCCTGATTATATATTTTTACCGGAGATACCGCTTCTCTGTGAAAGCCTGTTTCTTGGG
>JAAZIG010000212.1 GCA_012510325.1 Bacillota bacterium | reverse complement strand
TCAGATCCTTCGCTTTGCTCAGGCTGACAAAAATTCCCTTTGGATGCACCGCGGGGGTTTTTCCCCGCCGGCAACTCGTAAATTTTATCAAATTTATCAAATTCCCCAAAAAGATATTGACGCCGGAGCCGGGCAGGTTTAATGTAAAGGGAAAGATGTAACAGAGCATGGGGGGATGGGTATGGAAAAGGGTCAGATTACAGAGAAGAAAAAAGAGGACAGTTTCGGAGCGGCGGAACGCCGGGTTCGGGAATCGGTGGAGCGGCTGCAGCTTTCTCCTGCCGTCTACGAGTTTTTGAAAAAGCCGCTGCACTTCGCCGAAGCTTCAATCCCCGTAAAGATGGATCACGGCGGGGTGGAGCTGTTCACGGGCTACCGGGCGCAGCACAACAATGTTCTCGGTCCGTTTAAAGGCGGGATCCGCTTTCATCCCGGCGTCACCGCTGAAAGTGTAAAAGCGCTCTCCCTGCTGATGACCTTAAAATGCGCTCTCGTCGGCGTACCCTTCGGGGGAGGCAAGGGCGGGGTGACCTGCAATTCGCTGCAGCTCTCCCCGGGAGAAAAAGAGCGACTCAGCCGCGGCTATATCCGCGCCTTCAGCTATCTGTTCGGCCCGGAGATCGATATCCCCGCACCCGACCTTTTCACCGATGGCCAGGTGATGGCCTGGATGGTCGATGAATATTACAACATCACCCGCCGGTATCTCCCCGGCATGCTCACGGGAAAACCGGTGGAGGTGGGGGGGAGCGTCGGTCGCAAGGAGGCCACCTCCCGGGGTTGCGTCTACGTGGCCCGCGAAGCGGCGAAGCTGAGCGGGATCACCCTTGAAGGTGCCACCGTCGTGATTCAGGGCTGCGGCAATGTCGGCGGTAAGGCGGCACAGTTCTTTAGCGAACTGGGCTGCCGGGTTATCTCCGTCTGCGATATCAGCGGCGGTCTCTATTGCGCCGAGGGGCTCGCTGTCCCCGACCTTCTCGGTCATGTCCAGGAGACGGGTCTCATCGAAGGCTTTGCCGGGGGGGAGAAGATCGCCGGCGAGGAGCTGCTCACCATGGAATGCGATATCCTCGTTCCCGCCGCCATGGAAAACCAGCTCACCGCAGCAAACGCCCCGGAGATCAAGGCGCGCCTCGTGGTCGAAGCGGCCAATGCGCCGACCACCCCCGAGGCGGAGCAGATTCTCAGCGAAAGAGGGATTCCCCTTGTTCCCGACATCCTGGCGAACAGCGGCGGCGTCACGGTCTCCTATTTCGAATGGGTGCAGAACAATCAGGGCTTGTACTGGGATCTGGAGACGGTCAACCAGCGCCTCGAGAAGATGATGGTGGAGGCCTTCCACACCGTGCACCGGTTTAACCGGGAGAAATGTCCCGGCGGAACGATGCGCGAGGCCGCCTACGGCTACGCGGTGCAGCGCCTTGCCGAAGCGATGCGCCTCCGGGGCTGGTTCTAATTCCTTAAACGAGAAGCGGGTGGTGTGCACAGGGACAATTTCGCCCTGCGGACACCACCTTCTGATAAATTTGGGATTGGTGGCACCCTTGTGCTAAGATAAAGATGGCAGAAAAGAACACAGCGCTAATTGCAGCAAAATTAGATTGAGCCGGGGGTTTGGTCGATGAACTATCGTAAATTAGGAAAAACAGGACTACAGGTGTCGGAGGTCGGCTTCGGGGGAATTCCGCTGCAGCGGGTGAGCCCCGCCGAGGCGATGCAGGTGGTCCGCGAGGCCCTCCGCCTGGGGATCAATTTTTTTGATTCCGCCCGGGGCTATACGGACAGTGAGGAGAAGCTCGGCCGGGCCCTGCAGGGATTTCCTCGCCGCGAAGTGATCCTGGCGACCAAATCCGGAGAGGCGGGGAAAGAAGAGATGAAGCGGGATATCGAGATCAGCCTGCGCAACTTCCGAACCGATTATCTGGATCTATATCAGCTGCACAATATGCGCGGTGAGGAGAGGGTCGCGCAGATCTTCGCTCCGGGAGGGGCCTGGGAAGGGCTCCAGGAAGCCCGCAAGGAAGGGAAGGTCCGCTTTGTGGGGATCACCGGACATCTCCCCGCTCTCCTGTTGGAGCTGCTTAAAAAAGAGAGCTTCGACACAGTGCAGTTCCCCTTCAACACCATCGAGCAGGAGGCGCTGCCGGAGCTGCTCCCCTATGCCCGGCAACACGACATCGGGACCATTATCATGAAACCGCTGGCCGGCGGGGCCCTGTGCCATCCCGCCGCCGCCCTGAAGTATCTTCTGCGCCACGATCTCTCCACAGTAATCCCGGGAATGAGAAGCATCGCCGAGGTTCGCGAAAATGTCGCCGCCTCCGGTGTCGCGCTCAGCGAGCCCGAAGAGAAGGCGCTGCAAAAGGAAAAAGATGATCTCGGCGCCCGGTTCTGCCGCCGCTGCGACTACTGCCAGCCCTGCCCGCAGGGGCTCGATATCCCCTCACTGATGACCCTGCAGCGCTACTCCGAGCGCTACGGTTTGCACGAGTGGGCCCTGGAGCGCTACCGGCTGCAGCCGGCCAAAGCGAGCGACTGTATCGAGTGCGGCGAATGTGAAGAGAAATGCCCCTACGATCTGCCGATCCGCGATCTGTTAAGAGCCTGCCGCGACCATTTTGAGGGGTAAGCAAACTCCTGTTGCTGAGACGACCCCCCAGCATTTTTCCGCTTTGGCAGGATCAGGATGTGATAGGCGGCGGAATAGAAGCTGTCTCCTTGGGATTGGGGCCGTAGCTGTTCTCGCCCGGCTGGCTGTCTGTGCACGAGAAGACAAAGAAAAGAATCACTCCGACCAGCGGTATAAGTAATAGGAAAAGATACCAGCCGCTTCT
>JAAZIG010000023.1 GCA_012510325.1 Bacillota bacterium | reverse complement strand
TGCCGATGGCCCATATCGGCGGGCTCGTCGCCACCCGCAGCACCGGCCAGTTTTCCACCCTCTACGGAGGTATTGAAGAGCTCGTTGTCGGTCTGGAGGCGGTGCTGGCCGACGGCACGGTGGTGCGGATTAAAAATGTGCCCCGCCGCAGTACCGGGCCTGATCTGCGACATCTGTTTATCGGCAGCGAAGGCACTCTGGGCTTTATTACCGAGGTAACCCTGAAGCTGTTCCAGTACCGCCCGGAGGAGCGGTGGATGCGCGCATATGGGGTTAAGGATATGCATTGCGGTCTCGAGATGCTGCGGGAGATTATGGCCGGGGGGTACAAGCCGGCAGTGGTGCGTCTCCACGACGCCGGCGAAGTGGTAGTGGTGTTGGGGCTGCACGATGTGGTTCCCCCTGAACATGCCCTGCTGATGTTTATTTGCGAGGGCCCGCGCGCCATCGCCGAAGCCACCGGAGCGGCCATCGAGAAGTGCGCCCGGAAGTACGCGGCGGTGGATGTCGGGGTTAAACCTGTAGAAAGCTGGCTGCAAACGCGCAATGACATCTGCTACACCATGGATCAGGGAATCTATCACGCTATGGGAGTGGTCGCCGACACCTGTGAAATATCGGCGGGATGGAGTGAAATTGGCGATATCTACAGCGCGGTGCTCGCCCGGCTCCCCAACGAAATAGAGGAGCTCGCCTACGCCGGAGGCCATGCCTCCCACTGCTATGTGCAGGGAACCAACATTTACTTCACCTTTGCTTTTCTGGCGAATAAGGGGGCTGCAGCAGTTGAGGATGATTATATGAGGGTGGTGGGCATTATTATGGAGGAAACCCTGAAGCGGGGCGGCAGTGTCGCTCACCACCACGGCAGCGGCAAATATCGCACCCCCTGGATGCCCGAGGAGCACGGCAGCAGCTACACCCTGCTGTACAGGCTCAAGGAGGCCCTCGATCCCCGCCATATCTTTAACCGGGGTGTTCTTTTGGTCGAAGACTTTGAAGATAGCGGTCTGCTTTAAAGTAGTCCCCCGCTGGAGCAGAGTGCTGCCCGGCGATTGGGAGCATTTCACTCCGGACAGCGATATCGCCTATGCCGGCGCAGAGTTTAACTGCTTTGACGAGTCGGCGCTAGCGCTGGCCCTGCGCTTGAAAGAGGGCCGGCAAAGGGCGGATCTTCCGGTTTTCTGTGCCGCTGTTACCGCGGGCCGGAGACCGCCTGCTCCTTTTAGCCAAACCCTCTATGCCCAGGGGTTCGACGAGGTGGCCGTTATTGAAAGGGAAGGGGCGGAGTTTGCCCCCGGCGATGTCGCTTCTCTGCTGGCCGGTTACATTGAGGAAGAGGGTTTTGATCTGGTACTTACCGGTTCGGTGGCCGGTATGGCCGACAGCGGGACAGTGCCTTTCTGGCTGGCAAATTTTTTGAACCGGCCCGTTTTCACCGAGGCGCAGGACCTGGAGTACAGCGCAGAGGGCCTTGCCGTAACCCGGCAAAACGAAGCCGGTCTATGGCGCTATCTGGTGCGCCCGCCTGTGGTGCTCACGATCGGGAACAGCTTTGCCCTTCTGCAGGCGCCAACCTTAAAGGCCCGCCTGGCGGCGGGGGAACGGGAACCGCGTCTCCTCACCGTTGTGGCGGAAACGCCTCCGGCGGCTGCAACAACGCTCGGTTTTGGCAGGGCTTCTGCAGAGCGCAGCTGCCGGATGATGGCGGAAAAAGAGGCGAAGGAGCTTGCGCAAGCCCTGCTCAGTGAAAATCTTTTGCAAACTGCAGAAGAGCTCTCCGGAGCGGCCTCTCCGAAAAACGGTTTTGTTTTTCCTGAAAAAACAGTGTCCTACCTGCCACTGCTGAGAGAAGGGCTGCTGGGTGGAGGGGCGGAGCGGCAGCTGGCTGAAGACTGGCTCAGCCGCAGGCCCGCTCTCGCCGTGCTGCCTCAGACCCCGGAGGGCACTCTCTTGGCTGCAGGGCTCGCTGCGCGGACCGGCGCAGCGCTGTTTACGGAAGCAGCTCTCCTCGGCTGGGAGCAGGGTGAGCTGCTGGCACAAAAAAGAGCCTGCGCGGCCAATGTCCACTGGAGGGTGTCCCTGCCCCTGCCCGCGGTGGTCACTCTGCCCCAGCTGCCGGAGAAGCCTCCCCGGATCACCCTGTCAGCGGAAGGGGAAACGCCGCCGTGGCTTGTTGAAGCGGTGCCGCTGGCACCTCCCTCCCAGGATGAATTACAGAACAGGCATCTGATAATAGTATGCGGACTGGGTGTGGGCAGAGCCGCCTGCGAGCGGGCTCGCCTGTTGGCGAAAAAATTGGGGGCGGGCTTCGGCTTGACCCGGCCCGCCGCCCTGGAGGGGTGGGGCCGGGTTGATGAGATTGTCGGAGGGTCCGGGGTGACGATAACATCGGAAGTATCTCTTGTTCTGGGCGCGTCG
>JAAZIG010000211.1 GCA_012510325.1 Bacillota bacterium | reverse complement strand
TTCTGCTGCTCCAGCCCGGCGCTGTTGGTAAAGGTGCCTTCCTTCAGCCGCGCCGGCAGCGCCGGAAAGATCACATCGGCTTCAGCCGGGATCTCGCTCTTGCTGTAGCACTGTACGGCCAAGAATTCCAGCCCCGGAGGAAACGGCTCGCTGAGGCCCTCCAGGGAGGCAAACAGCCCCTTGATCGCTCCGCTTTCGACAGCGGCGAGAATGCCGGCCCGATCAAGCGCCGTCTCTCCAGCAGCCTGCTCGCCGTCCGGAGCGCCCCCGGTCTCGAGAATGCCGCGGGCGTTGCCCTCCTCGGCGAGGAAGAGCAGACTGCTCTTACCCTGCGCAAGCTGCCCGGCGGCTTTCGCCGCCTCCAGCAGCGGTTCGATCCAGCGGCCTTCGCCCCGCGAGAAAAACGAGGGCGAGACCAGAACGACGGGCGTGGGGCCTTTGAACAGCTCCGCCGCCCGGCTCAGAGCGGCTTCGTCCAGCCCGAGCCCGGCAGCCTCCTCCGCAGCCGGCTTCCCCTGAAGGAGCGCCGTCAGCGCTTCGAAGAAGGAGGCCTCTTCGCCCGGCCGCGGCAGCAGCACCAGCCGATCCCAGGCGGTGATCGTCCGCTCATCCGTGCCCACCTGCACGAGAACGGCGCTGCCCAGACGGCAGGCCCGCTCCACCGCCATGGCGGCGACGGGGTTGCTCTCGCTCAGGCCTTCGCCGAGCACAAAGATCGCTCCGGCGCCGGCAAAATCATCGATGGAAGGACCGCGAACAGCGGGTCCGGCGGCCTTCTCCAGAGCGCGGAGCGCCCGGGCCCAGCCCGCTTTTACGCCGAGGTCCAGATGAGCCGTGCCCATGGCCTCGCGCGCCAGCTTCTGCAGAAGAAAGCTCTCCTCATTGCTGCAGCGGCCCCCGGCGAGCACCGCCAGAGCCCCGGGACCCTTTCTCTCCTTGATCTTGGCAAAGGCGCGGGCAGTCTCCTGCAGCGCCCGGTCATAGCTTACCTCGGTGAGCCCGTCCTCACCCCGCAGCAGCGGCGCCGTGAGCACCGCCCCGTTTTCCCCGTCCACCGGCGCGGTAAACTTGCCCTTCCGGCAGAGCCATCCTCCCGGCTCGCCCTCAAATTCCGCCGTCACCCGGGCCAGCCGGTTGTCGGCAAAGTGGCGCTCCACGGGACAGCCGAGGGAACACTCCAGGCAGACCCCGGAAACAGCGGTGAGTTCCCATTCCCGGCCGACAGAGAAGCGCTCCCTCTCCGTCAGGGCGCCCACGGGACAGACATCGACGCACTGGCCGCAGAAGATGCAGCCGGCCTCCTCCAGGGTGACCGGAACCGGTGCCTCCGATTCGTCGAGCTGCACCGGAGTGATCCTGGTCTCGATGCCGTTGCCGATCATGCCGAAGACATTGCGCCCGGCGTAATCGAGGCAGACCCGGTAGCAGCGTCCGCAGAGAACACACTTCGCTTCATCGCGGACAATATAGGGGTTCTCGTCATCGCTCACCGGGAGCTGCCGCAGCAGCGCCGGCAGCTCGATCTGCCAGCTGTAGGTCTTCTCCTGCAGATCGCAGTCGCCGCTCTTCTCGCAGGTGAGACAATCCTCGTAGGGGTGGTCGGAGAGCATGAGCGAGATGATCTCCCGGCGAATCCCCTCCAGCTTCGGGGTGCTTGTCGTAACGACCATCCCCTCCTGCACCGGATGATCGCAAGAGGTCAGCGGTGCAGCCACGCCCTCGACTTCAACGACGCAGAGCCGGCAGTGGCCCAGCGGCCTTAACCGGGGGTGGTAGCAGAGCGTGGGTATATCAATTCCGTTGTTCCGGGCCGCCTCCAGGATCGTCGTCCCGGCGGCAGCTTCGATGCGCTTACCATCAATAGTCAATGAAACAGTTTTCACTTCTGATCCCCTCCCCTCGGTCATACTACGGCCAGACCCAGGCGCAGGCAGGCAGCGCAGCGCTCCGCTTCTTGCAGCGCTGTCGGCGGCCCGTCAAAGCCCAGCTCGGCCTCACCGAATCCTTTTATTCTCTCCGCGGCGGGCAGGCAGCCTTCCTCCTGCCGGGGCCGATTCCCCATGAGCGGCGGTTTTTCGTCGGGATTGTAGACGCCGACCTGCTCGATGAGATTCTCCATAATTGTGGCGGGGGCGGCCTCGTTCTTGCCCGAGCGCAGGTAGCTGTCGATAGCATCCGCCGCCTTGTTCGCCGAGGCGATCGCTTCAATTACGGTGCGCGCGCCGAGCACGGCATCGCCGGCGGCGAAGACCCCCGGCGCCGTTGTCGCCATCGTCAGAGCATCGGCCTGAACCACTCCCCGTTCCGTCAGCTCGACGGAGCCGTCTTCGGGAAGAAAACTGAGATCGGGGACCTGGCCGATGGCCGGAATGATCATATCCACATCGAGGATGAATTCCGATCCTTCCACGGGCACGGGGCGGCGGCGGCCGCTGCTATCCGGCTCACCCAGCTCCATGCGGATGCATTCCATTCCCACAACGCGGCCGTCTTCAGCGAGAATCCGCTTCGGATTGGCCAGCAGATGGAACTGGACCCCCTCTTCCTCGGCGGCGACGATCTCCGCCTCGTTGGCGGGCATCTCCACACGGGAACGGCGGTAGACCAGATAGACCTCCTCGATACCCAGGCGCAGCGACGAGCGGGCGCAGTCCATGGCCACGTTGCCGCCGCCGATAATGGCGGCGCGCCGGCCCAGCTCCTGCTCCTCCTCCAAATTGACGCGGCGCAGATATTCCACTCCGGGAATAAAACCCTTGTAGCCCGCATCTTCACCCTCCACCCGCATGGAGGCGCTCTCGTGCAGGCCCGTGGCGACGAGGATCGCCGC
The DNA here is from genome assembly GCA_012510325.1 of Bacillota bacterium. GTDB lineage: Bacteria > Bacillota > Dethiobacteria > DTU022 > DTU022 > JAAZPQ01. The sequence continues at coordinate 1,906 of JAAZIG010000211.1, read as the reverse complement.
GTAGCCTTCACTGCGCAGCTGGTCAAAGGTGACCTCTTTCCCGATACGTGTATTCAGCCTGATCTCGACCCCCAGGGACTTGACCAGATCGACTTCAAAGTTGAGAATATCCCAGGGCAGGCGGTAGCTGGGGATACCGACAGCCAGCATTCCCCCGGCCACGGGCAGAGCCTCAAAGATGGTTACCCGGTAACCTTTCTGCGCCAGGACATAGGCGGCATTGAGACCGGCGGGTCCCGCTCCGATGACCGCCACTTTTTCCTTGTCAAGCTTGACCGCCGGGACCGGCGCCGGGGTGTTCTGCAGCTCAAAATCGGCCACAAATCTCTTCAACACCCGGATCGACAGAGCCTCGTCGAGCGGTTGACGGCGGCAGTTCTCCTCGCAGGGATGGACGCAGACGCGGCCCAAAACCCCCGCCAGGGGTGTTTTCTCGCGAATGACCGCAAGAGAAGCCTCGAAATTACCCGCCCCGATCATCCCCAGATACATGGGGATATCGACATGGGCGGGGCAGCCGTTCCGGCAGGGCGCCGTCAGGATGGAGCGGTAGGTTAAACCGTTGTCCCCCGCCGGTTTCGGCGAGTCCAGACAGGCCTCAAAGTCTTCCCGAAAATGCTCCAGCGCATGGAGCAGCGGCACCGGCGACGACTGACCGAGCTCGCAAAGGGAGCTCTCCTTGATCATCACGGCGAGGCGTTCCAGCATGGTCAGATCCATCGCCGTCCCCTCACCCCGCACCAACTTCGCCAGGCGATCGGCGAGCACCCGGGTGCCCACACGGCAGGGCACACAGCGGCCGCAGGACTCCTCCTGCACCGCCGCAAAGTAACGGGACAAAGCCTCCACGATATTTACCTGCGGATCGGCAATCACCAGGCCCGCCCAGCCGACAAACGCCTTCAGCGGCGCTCCGTCCAGCTCTTCGGGCAGCTTGAGCCCGGCCAGATCGATGCGCTCCGCCGGATCTTTTTTACGTTCATCAATTATTTCATTATTCCAGCTACTGAATAAAACCTTGGCCATATTCCCCTCTCTCCCTCAGGAAATTTACGGAAGGGCTCTTCCCCGCCGTATTGTGAATGCTTTCACTAAGCCTCCCTTCGCCTCGCTCCCCGTACCTGATCGTACCTTTACTCTAATTCGCCATATTTTGATTAATTTCCTTTTCACAATTTATATTTCTAGATCCCCGCAACGCCCGGGCGCGTCTGACCGCCAGGACAGCCAGCCCGGCGGCATTGTCCCCGGCATATTCCGGTTTGGCAAAATAGAGGGGCCTTCCGAGCTCGCTCTGCCGGAGCCGCTCGCCGATAAAGGCGTTGGCGGCAACCCCTCCGACAAGGAGAATCCCCTCGTAGGAAAGGCGATCTTCGACCGCCCGCAGCGCCGCCGCCAGGGAATCGGCAATGCACAGCTCCACCGCCCGGGCCAGATCGCTGCCGTTGCAGCCCTGCTCGAGGAGCCTTTGCGCCTGGCTGGCCGGCCCGGAGAAGCTGATCGCGGTCCCCTGAACCGCCACGGGCAGGCGGATCGCCCCCGTCCTCCCCCGGCGGGCGCAGCGCTCCAGAGCGGGACCGGCGGGAAAGGCCAGCCCCAGGGCGAGGCCGATGCGGTCGACAAACTGACCGGCATGAAGATCCGCACCGCCGCCGCGAGCGGCGATCTCCAGCAGGCCGCCCTCCTTCGCCTCCACCGCCAGCAGCTCCGTGGTCCCCCCGGAGAGGTGCACCGCCAGGTAGCGCCCCGGCGGCAGCCCGGCGGACCAGAGCCCGGCTGCAAGGTGCCCCTCCTGGTGGGAGTACTCAAAAAAAGAAAGGGCCAGCGTCCGGGCGATGAGCTCCCCGGCAGCCTGGCTCACTTTGAAAACGGGCATATACGAATCGGGACGCGGGCGCGGCCTGAC
>JAAZIG010000210.1 GCA_012510325.1 Bacillota bacterium | reverse complement strand
AATTGTGTGATCTTCGAAGGGGCCAGACCTGTCTTTGTCGATATCGATCCCGATACCTTGAATATGGATCCCGCCCTTATCGAGAAAGCCGTGACCCCGCGGACAAAGGCGATCTTGCCGGTTCACGCTTTCGGACAGCCGGCGGAGATGGAGCCGATTATGGAGATTGCGCAGAGGCGCGGCTTGAAGGTGATCGAGGACTCCTGTGAGGCTATCGGGGCCTCCTACCGCGGCCGGGCCGCCGGCAGCTTTGGCGACGGCTCTGTCTTCGCTTTCTATCCCAACAAGCAGATCACCACGGGTGAAGGAGGCGTGGTCCTGACCGATGATGAGGAGGTCGCCTTTCTCTGCCGCAGTATGCGCAATCAGGGCCGGGGTGAGGGGGGCGGCTGGCTCGATCACGAGCGGCTGGGTTTCAATTACCGCCTGGATGAGCTTTCCTGTGCTCTGGGAGTGGTTCAGCTGCAGCGGCTGCCGGAGATACTGGAGAAGCGGGCTGCGGCAGCGGCGCTTTATAGCCGGTTGCTGGAAGAGATAGACGGGGTGACGACGCCGTTTGTCTCTCCCGATGTGGAGATGAGCTGGTTTGTGTATGTCATCCGCCTGGACAAGAAATTCGAGCGGAATCAGGTGCTGACCCTGCTGCAGCAGCGGGGAGTGCAGTGCAGACCTTACTTTAATCCGATTCATCTGCAGCCATTTTACCGGAGGATGTACGGTCATCAGAAGGGGGACTTCCCCATCACCGAGGCGACCGGCCGGGCGGTGCTGGCCCTGCCCTTCTTCAGCAATATCCGGGATGAACAGATTGAATTTGTGGTCACAAGATTAAGGGAGGCCCTTGAAGAATCCGCTTAACGATTGCGGTTGTCCTGATAAGGAGAGCTTTGCTGAAGAGAGGGCCGCTCAAACCGCGGGCCTCTCTATTTGTTAACGGGACAGAGTACGCAAAAGGCAGGAAACAGGAATGATCTGTCGAAATAGTACGCTTGAAAACATTATGAAGAAGGCGGTTCTATGCGCAGATCCCGGTGGAATGTATTAACGATCATCGTCGATGCGATCATGATCGGTGCCTCTTTCTATCTGGCGCTCTTTCTGCGTTTTGACGGCCTCATTCCGGAGCAATATTTGCTCGCTTTCCGCCAGTTGGTTGTCTTCTTTGCGCTGGCCCAGCTGGCTCTCTTCTTTCTATGCGGGTTCTACAACCGTTTGTGGCAGTACGCCAGCACCGGTGAACTTATTCTCATCGCCGTATCGATTACTGCCGGCGCCGCCGTAAATTTCATGATTGTTCTGATCGGTTCCTGGGGAGGTGCTTTATTAGTTCCCCGCAGTGTATTGGTGATGCACTGGATGATTACAATACTCCTTATCGGCTTTTCCCGATTTTCCTGGCGGTTCATCCGGGGTTATATTTTTCGCAGCCGGAAGCCGGGTGAAATCAAGCATATTCTCATCGTGGGGGCGGGCGATGCCGGAGCGACTCTGGTGCGCGAGCTGAAACAGCGCTATTTTCAGGATAACCTGGTGCCGGTGGGTTTT
>JAAZIG010000209.1 GCA_012510325.1 Bacillota bacterium | reverse complement strand
TGTTCCCGGTGGCGGTAAAAGTCGCACTGCGGGCAGCTCGCAAGACGGTTGGAGTAGACTGTGCCGCAGTCCGGACATTTTTTTTGAGCCATGGCGGGTGCCTCCCTCCAATGGGGTGATTTTTGCTTACAACTACAGTGTATCCCGGCGGGGGGTAAAGGTCAACAACTTATTTTTGCAATATTTACCGCTCCGGCCCGGAGCGAAGCGGCTCCCGGGGACCCGTTTCGCCCGGACAGGTCGCCTCCCCGGCGAGGTTGACGTCTGTAATAACAAATTGCTATACTGATTTTATCGGTGAATACCGCCCTGAGTTCGCCTCACCCCGCGCGGAAAAATGTCCGCGCGGAGACCGGAAAGAAGCGCGCCGCAGGCCTTTGCCGCGGTGCCGCATTTGCCCCGGGCAGTGGGTTTTACCCCGCCCGGAAGAGGGGGGAAAACTGTTGGAGCAAAAAAAACTGTACCGCTCCCGAACCAACTCCATGATCGCCGGGATCTGCGGCGGATTGGCCGAATATTTCGGTATCGATCCCACCATTATGCGGTTGCTCTACCTTCTAGTGACCTTTTTTACCGCCGGAACCGCTCTCATCTTTTATTTCATCGCCATATTCATCATCCCTCAGGAATAATAAATTCCCCTGATGGTGACCGCTAAAGGTCACCCTCAGGGGAATAAAAGCAAGCCCGGTTTGTGCGTTTGCTTACTCAGCCTTTTCCTTCATTGTTTTTGTTGCTTTGAAAATATCCAGCGGGAATTTGTTGTAGACCTCTTCCAGCTTTTCCAGAAGGACGGGGTAGCCGATCCCGTCGGCCAGGGCAAATGGTCCGATGGGTGCGCCGCCGCCGTTGGCCATGGCCAGGTCGACCTGTCCTGCATCGGTGGCCACGCCTTCCTCGAGCAGCTTGGTCGCTTCATTGACCTGAAGGGCGATGAGATGATTGGGGTCGTAATCGCTGGTTGCCTTGGAAAGGTCGATATTCGGTCTGCCCGCCGACCAATCGTAGAAGCCCTGGCCGGTTTTCTTGCCCAGGTTTCCAGATTCCAGATAGGCGTTCAGCGCTTCCGAGGGTTTGTAGTCCGGGGAGACCACCTCGGCGAAATAGTTCAGTCCGTGCACGGCGATATCAATTCCGACATAATCCATCAGCTCAAAGGGGGCCATGGGCATGATCGGTTTGAACGCAGCGTCAAATTCTTCGGGAGAGGGGCTTCCGGCCTCGAGAATCTTGGAGAGCAGCAGCAGCGTCGGCTCGTTAACCCGGTTGTAGATAAAGCCGGGAGAGTCCTTCTGAACGATCACCGGCACCTTGCCAATTTTTTGGGCGAGATCGTAGCCGACCTGGGCGGCTTCATCGCTGGTCTGATCGCCCTTGATCACTTCGACCAGCTTCATCAGGACGGCGGGATTGAAAAAGTGGTAGCCGATGACCTTGTCCGCTCTGCCGGTGGCGGAAGCGATATCGGTAACGCTGATATTGGATGTATTGGTGGCCAAGATGGCCTCCTTGGGTGCGAATTTGTCCAAATCGGCAAAGACGCTCTGCTTTAAATCCAGCTTCTCCGGCACCGCTTCAATGATAAAGTCTGCATCTTTGACCGCCTCATCGAGATCGACGGAAGTTTTCAGGCGGGCCAACGCATCGTTGTAGGCCTCTTCGGTGATCCTGCCCCTGTCCTTGAACCGGTCAAGGCTGCTCTTGATCCCGGCAACACCCCGATCGACAAACTCCTGCTTGATATCCCTCATGGTAACATCATAACCGCCCAGCAGGAAGGCGGTTGCGATACCGTGTCCCATATCACCCGCTCCGATTACGGCAATCCTTTTGACATCCTCAGCTTTCATATTAATCTCCCTTCATTAAATTTGACTCCGACAGGCGGGGGGCCTTCAGCAGTCTGCAATTCTGCCTGCCGTAAAACATGGACCACATTCAGAATTATACCAATCTTTATGCTTGATTGTCAATACACCCGGGACATAAATTCCAAAATGATGACTCTTTAGTCTTTAATGCTTTTCAGCAATAAATTGTGTAAGCTGTTATGAAATATGTACGGTTGATCGCTATCTGCTGTAATATTAGGGGCTGTCGGCGAAATCTTGTCTCCCCAAAGCGGTGTTCCCCGCCGGGAACCGCCGCTGTTGCGTTTTAACAGCTTCTGTCAGGGCGCCCGGCTCCGCCGCAATTACCGCATTTACCTCCGGAGTCCGCCCCGACGCTCTCCCGATGCAGGAGATTGCCGGAGCGATCGGGAATTTTTAATGATATATCGATCCAGGTAAAGGGAAAAGGAGGCAATGCTCTGTGACAGAGAAAAAAAACCTGACTTTATTCGAAGCAAGTGCCATTATCACCGGATACGGGGTGGGCGGAGGCATTCTGGCGGTGCCTTACCTCGCTTCGCTGAACGGTGCAGTCTCCATCGTCGCTATCCTTGTTGCCGCGTATCTCTTTTCCCTGCTCATGCATCTGATGATTGCCGAGCTCTGCACCGGTGAAGAGCAGGGGGTCCAGGTGGTGGAACTTTTCCGCAAATACCTGTTCCGGGGCCGGTTTGAAAAACTGTGGGTCTGGCTGTTCTTCTCCCTGCTGACGCTCATCCTTATCTCCAGCCAGGCCGCCTATATCGTCGGCGCCGGAGAGATCCTGGTCGAGCTGACCGGCTGGCCTCTCTGGCTCTCAGAGCTGGTTTTTTACCTCATTGCCGCCGGGGTTGTCGCTTTCGGTTTGAAAGTGCTCGGTATCAGTGAGAAATATGCCATTGCCGCCCTTGCCGTTATTTTACTTTTTCTCTCGGCCGGTTCGCTTGCCCTGCCGTTCAAGCCCATCCCCCTGCTCGTTCCGATGGGCAACGTCACACTGGCTCTCTTTGGGATGGTGATGTTCAGCTTTTCGTCCTATTTTTCCGTACCCCAGGCCGTCGAGGGGCTCTCCTGGAACAAGAAGCTCATCCCCAAGGCGGTGATCCTCGGGATGGGGCTGAACCTCATCTTTGTGGCAACGTTTATTTTCTTTACCCTCTCCGTTTCCTCGGAGGTCACCGAGGTGGCCATCATCGGCTGGAGCAAAGCTCTCGGCGGCTGGGCCAGAATCGTCGGCTCCGTATTCATGTTCCTGGCCATCCTGACCACCTACTGGTCCGCCTCCTACGCCTTGGTGGTGATCATCAAGGAGCGGATGGGCTGGTCGGAGCGGTTGTCCTGGCTGACGGCGACGCTGCCG
>JAAZIG010000208.1 GCA_012510325.1 Bacillota bacterium | reverse complement strand
GATATAATCATTAGGGTTATTATGACGGGAAAGCCCCGCTTTTGTCAACCTTTCCGCACCTTTTAACCTTCATGAAAGCTTTTACCCCCCCGGCAAGAGATTCGCAATGTTATATGATATAATTCAGGTGTCAAGCAAGGGCATCTGATTACCAAAAGGAGGAGTAGACCATGAAAGATAAGGTTGAACAGGTTTTGTCAAAAATTCGCCCGGCCCTGCAGCGCGACGGCGGCGATGTCGATTTGGTCGAGGTAACCGCTGACGGCATTGTCAAAGTGAGGCTGACCGGGGCCTGCCACGGCTGCCCCATGGCTGCGATAACCTTGAAACAGGGAATCGAGCGCGTTATGATGCAGGAGATTCCTTCCGTAAAAGAGGTCGTATCTGTCTAACCCTAAAACAGGAAAAATCCCAATCGCCGGGGTGAATTGATGACCGAGATTTACCTGGACAACTGCGCCACCACCCGTCCCTATGACGAGGTAATCGCGCTCTGCAGTCGCATTCAGCAAGAGAACTACGCCAACCCCTCTTCACTCCATGCCAAAGGGATCGCCGCCGAAAAGCTGCTGCGCGAGGCCCGCCGCAGCGTCGCTTCGCTGTTGCATTGCCGCGAGGACGAGCTCTGCTTCACCTCGAGCGGCACCGAGGCAAACAATCTGGCGATAAAAGGGATCGCCTACCGGCGGCAGCGGCGTCACGGGCATATCATCACCACGCAGATTGAGCATCCTTCCGTGCTGAACTGCTGCCGCCGCCTGGAGGAGGAAGGCTTCACTGTCACTTTTCTGCCCGTGGACCGTCAGGGCTGTCTCGATCTCGACGCCCTCGCCGACAGCATCGACAGCGAAACCTTCCTCGTCAGCATCATCCACTTGAATAACGAAATCGGCACCATCCAACCGGTGGAGGAAATCGGCAGGATTATCAAACAGCGCAACCCGCGCACACTCTACCATATTGACGGAGTCCAGTCTTTTGCGCGCATCCCGGTATCTTTGCAGCAGTGGCAAGCCGATCTGTTCAGCTGCAGCGCTCACAAAATCCACGGCCCCAAAGGCACAGCCGCCCTCTGGATAAAAAAGGGCGTCTCCCTGCAGCCGCTGTTTCAGGGGGGAGAGCAAGAGAGAGCGCTCCGCCCGGGAACGGAAAACACAGCCGCCATCGCCGGTTTTGGACTGGCCGCCCGGATCTCGGGAGCAGCTCAAAATGAGAACAACGCTCTGATGCACCGGCTTAAAGATAAACTCTACCGCGGACTGCAAACTTCCGGGATTGAGTTTTACCTGAACGGCCCGCCGCTTGAAAAAGCGGCGCCGCATATTTTGAACCTCTCTTTCCCCGGGGTCAAAGCCGAGGTTTTGCTGCGCTTTCTCGAAGAAAAAGAAATCTACGTCTCTGCCGGTTCCGCCTGCCACTCACGCCGGCCCGAACCGAGTCACGTCCTAAGGGCAATCGCTCTCGAAGAGAAGAGACTGTCCAGCGCGCTGCGATTCAGTTTTTCCTCGTTTAACCGCTTCGACGAGATCGACCGAGTCGTCGAGCAGATTGTTCCGGCGGTAAAAAAACTCAAAAACTGCACCCCCTGACGGAATGCGGAAAGGAGAAGAAATGGCGGCATTAATTCTGGTCCGTTACGGCGAGATCGCCCTTAAAGGAAAAAACAGGAGTTACTTTGAGAAAGCTCTGTTCAACAATCTGAAAAGTGCGCTCCGAAACTTCGAGGCCCGGGTCATCCGCAAGCACGGCCGGTTCTTTGTCTCGGGGCCCGCTGCAGCCGAGGATAAGATGATCGACCGGCTGCGCAAGGTCTTCGGAGTGGTCTCTGTCAGCAGCGTCCGGACCACACCGCTTGAGATCGGGGCAATTGAAAAAACCGCACTGGAGATCGCCGCAGACCGCAGCAGCCCGGAGCACAGTTTCAAAGTCGAAACCCGCCGGGCGAACAAACAATTCCCCCTGACCTCACCGGAGATCAACCGGCTCATCGGAGCAGCGGTTTTGAAAAAGAATCCCCACCTCAAGGTTGATCTGCACGACCCCTCTTTCCGTATCGCCATCGAAATTGGTCCCGAGGCGGCCTTCATTTTTCAGGACCGGGTTGCCGGACCGGGGGGGCTGCCCGTCGGGGTGACCGGTCGAGCGCTGCTGCTCTTATCCGGCGGCATCGATAGCCCTGTGGCCGGCTGGATGGCTCTGAAACGAGGGCTCTCCCTGGAAGCGATCCACTATCACAGTTACCCCTACACGAGCCTGCGCTCCCGCGAAAAGGTGATCGATCTCTGCAGGCAGCTCACCGCTTCCGGCATTCGCCTCCCTCTACACCTGGTCAGCGTCACCGAAATACAAAGAGAGATCCGCGAACATTGTCCCCCGGAGCTGGGCATCATCCTGCTGCGCCGGATGATGCTTCGGCTGGCCGAAGAGCTTTCTCGAAACCGTTCCCTGCAAGCCCTGGTCACCGGAGAAAGCCTGGGCCAGGTTGCCAGCCAGACCCTGGAAAGCATATCCGTAATCAGCGAGGTTACCCCGATGCTGATCCTAAGACCGCTTCTGGGGATGGACAAGCATGAGATCGTCGACCGAGCCGCCCAGATCGACACTTACGAGATCTCCATCCGCCCGTACGAGGACTGTTGCACTCTGTTTGTACCGCAGCGGCCGGCGACAAGGCCGAAGCTGCAGCGGGTCCTTGAAGCAGAAGCGGCCCTCGACACCGCAAAGCTGGTTACAGCTGCTTTGGAGGCAGCAGAACTGCAAATCATGGAATCTTAACCGGCAGCTCTCGGGAATAAAAATTAAGGTGCCCCCAAAACACAAGCGGCGCAGAGCACAGCGCAAACCGGCCCCAAACCTGCTGCGGGCCGGGATACGCCATCACTGCGCCGCAGTCGCGCTTTCCCAAACCTATTTCAAGACAACCTGCCGTTCACCGCAGGCAAACGAAGCGGCGGACCCCTTTTGTTCCCGCCGCCACCGAAACTGCTTACTTGCCCTTCCAGACAGGATCCCTTTTTTGCATGAAAGCGGCAATTCCCTCCTGGAAGTCTTCCGTTCCGGTGAGAAAACCGAGCGCTTCCTGTTCATACTGCAGACCGGTTTTCATATCTGTATCGCTGCCCCGGTCAACCGCCTCTTTGACCTTGCGCAGGCCCAGCGGTGCTTTCGAAGCAAGTTTTTCCGCAAAAGCCATCACCGTCTCCTCAAGCTGCTCCATCGGCACAGAGACGTCCGCCAGGCCGATCTCCGCAGCCTCTTGCCCACCGGCCAGGTCACCGGTGAGGATCATCTTTTTAGCTTTGGCCACCCCGATCCGCCGCGGCAAGCGCTGAGTCCCGCCCCAGCCCGGCAGAAGTCCACGGTTGATCTCGGGCAACCCCAGCTCGGAATTATCCGATACATATATGAAATCGCAGGCTAAGGCAATTTCACATCCGCCGCCCAGAGCAAAGCCGTTGACCATGGCGATAACCGGCACCTCCAGCGCGGCAATCACTTCGGCGGGCGATTCGATCGCGCTCGCCTCGGACAGATCCCAACCGGCGGAAAAACAGTACCTGATTTCAGTCTTGCCATCTTTTTCCCTGACCCGCGGATTACCGGTAATCACCACTGTTCTCACTTCATTATCCTGGGAAACTTTTTCGATGACTTCTTTTAATTCAGTGGCGAGAACTGAATTAATGGCATTCATGCGGTCGGGACGGTTCAATGTGATCTTGCCGACAAACCCTACCTTTTCATAAATGACAGTTTCGTAACCCATAGATTCTCCCTCTCCTTTTTGGATTATCTTACTACTCTGAAATTATTCTATATTTATTTCGCTAATTCCTGCCTAAAAAGGGCTGTCCGCTTAAAAATTAAGATTCAACCGGCACTATTACCCAAAACGGGACAACAGGGACGTACCTTCCTGTCCCACAAAAGAGGCTATCCCCTCGCGGGACAACAGGGACGTACATTCTTGTCCCGGGGGCACCGATGAGTACCAAGCTCTTTGCTTTGCCAAGTGATCCAGGATAACTTCGGAAGCAGTCAGCCGTTCAATATAATTGATCTCCGAAAACAACTCAACGACAATGCAAAAGGCAGTACACTACCCCCGCCGCCGCTTGAATCGGCAGGGTAAGTTTCTCGCTTATAATGCTGACCTCCTAGCGATCAAAATGGGACAGGAAGGTACGTCCCTCCTGTCCCATATAAGATAAAGTGGGACAAGAAGGTACGTCCCTCTTGTCCCACAATAGTTCTCCGGCGGTGACCTACTCTCCCGGGGGCTCGCGCCCCGAGTACCATCGGCGCTGGAGGGCTTAACGACCGTGTTCGAGATGGGAACGGGTGTGGCCCCTCCGCCAATACCACCGGAAACTTT
>JAAZIG010000207.1 GCA_012510325.1 Bacillota bacterium | reverse complement strand
TTCTTCTCTTAGAACGCTTCTTTCCGCCGCGCGCAGCAGGGCGCTGCGGGCGCGGGCATTGCCGGACACCTCTTCCGCAGAGGGGCGCACCGCTTTGCGGGTCAGCAGGAGCAGCTCGCCGTCGCCCCCGCAGGTGCAGGGGACTGCCGGCGGGCAGCTGCAGCGCCGGGAGTTTTCCCGGAAAAACCGCTTCACGATGCGGTCCTCCAGAGAGTGATAGGCGAGGACACAGAGCCGTCCCCCCAGAGCAAGATGGGCTGTCGCCAGCGGCAGCACTGTCCGCACATTTTCCAGCTCGCTGTTGACGGCGATGCGCAGAGCCTGGAACGTGCGCCGGGCGGGATGACCGCCCTTGCGCCGCGCCGCCGCCGGGATGGCGCCCTTGACCACCTCGGCGAGCTCGGCCCCGCTCCGGATGGGGCCGCACCGGTCGCGGTGTTGCTTGATATGCCCGGCGATACGCCGGGCCCAGCGCTCCTCCCCGTAGCGATAGATCAGCCGGGAGAGCTCCGCCTCCGGCAGGCGGTTGACCATCTCGGCGGCGCCGATCTTCAGCCGCCGGTCCATCCGCATGTCGAGCTCCTCGTGCTGGCGGTAAGAAAAACCGCGGGAGGGATCGCCCAGCTGCAGGGTCGAGAGCCCCAGATCGAGCAGGATCCCGTCCACCCGGGCTATCTTCTGCTCCCTCAAGACTGCGTCGAGCTCGGTATAGCTGCGCCGCAGCAACACAAACTTTCCTTCATGGGCCGCCAGCCGCTGCGCCGCCCGCTCGAGCGCCTCACCGTCCCAGTCCAGCCCGATGAGCAGCCCCGCCGGCCCCAGCAGCTCGCAGATGGCGGCGGCGTGTCCGCCGTCGCCCAAAGTGGCATCCACATAGATACCGCTTTCATGACAGTTCAGATAGAAGAGCACCTCTTGGCGCATTACCGGGATATGTTCTTCGATCATCTTTGCTCCCCCCATCAGAAGAGGAGATCCGCCAGCTTCTCTGCGGCAGCCTCAAAATCAAGATTATCTGCGCTGGTATATTTTCTCCAGGCCTCTTCGCTCCATACCTCCACCCGGTTGGAGACGCCGATGATCATGACCTCTTTTTCAATGGCGGCGTAGTCGCGCAACCCCTGGGGAATCAGCACCCGGCCCTGCCGGTCGATCTCCACTTCGGCGGCGCCGGAAAAGAGATAGCGGACGAAGGCGCGGGCATCGCTTCTGGTGAGAGGAAGCTCCTTCACCTTCTGCTCGATCCTGCTCCATTCATCGCGGTGGTAGACAAAAATGCACCCGTCGAGGCCGCGGGTGATGATAAAAGAGTCCCCCAGCCCTTCCCGGAGCCTGGCGGGAATGATCACCCGGCCCTTCTGATCGAGAGTGTGCTGATATTCACCGGTAAAGATGGTCCATCCCCTCCACTTCCGCCCCACTTTGCCCCACTATCCACCACTTAACAATCAATTCGCGCCACTTTTCCGATCTCCTGCCTGGAAAAAGCCTAAAATAAAAAAAAAGAGGAAAAAGCTTTCCTCTTATCACTATAATTTGTAATGAGTTACATATTATTGCAAATTATTTTCGGGAACCCTGTTTTTTATTGTAGATTTCCCGCTGATGCCGCGGCGGCAAAGCGAGCTGTTTCGCCATTATCCGCACCCGATCGCTCCTTTCGAGCAGGATAAAAATATTCGCTACAGCCGAAAACGACATCCCCGGAATTAATCCGGCAACCTGTCGCCGGATGGCGTCTCAGCACAGATAATCGAGAAAGAGAGTCGCCATCCAGAAATAGATCAGCAGCCCGGTGATATCCTTGATCGTCGTCACCAAAGGCCCCGAGGTGATCGCCGGGTCGATCTTCAGCCGGTGGAAGAACATCGGCACGAGGGTGCCGATGATCGTGGCCAGGGAGACCGTGGCGATCATGGAGCTGCCGACGACGAGCCCGAGGGCCGGGTTGCCCCGCCAGAGCAGCGCCGATACAGCGACGAGAAGACCGAAGAGAACCCCCATGATCAGGCCGACCTTCACCTCGCGAAAGAGAAAGCGCCAGATATCTTTCCCCTTGATCTCGCCGGTGGCGAGCCCCCGCACAAAGATCGTCGACGACTGCGTGCTGACATTGCCGCCCATATCCATGATCACGGGGACAAAAAAGGCCAGGACGAGAATCGATTCCAGGGTGCTTTCATAAACGCTCATGATATAGCCGGCCATGATCCCCCCGAGCATGCTCAGCAGAAGCCAGGGGGTGCGGTGCCAGGCCACCTGGTGGGCCGGCGCTTCCATCAGCTCCACCCCGCTGACCTCGCCGGCGCCGGCGAGGCGGTAGATATCCTCCGTCGCCTCCTGCTCGAGGACATCCATGATGTCGTCAAAGGTGATAATTCCCAGCAGATGGTTGCTCTCGTCGGTGACGGGCACCGCCAGGAGATCGTACTTGGCCACCACCCGGGCGACCTCCTCCTGATCCACCGCCGCGCTCACGCTGATGACGCTGTGGCGCATGATCTCCTTCAGGGGGGTCCCGTCGGGGGCGGCGATGAGATCGCGCAGGGAGAGCACGCCGGTGAGGCGGTTCTCCGCATCGACAACGAAGACATAGTAGATCGTCTCCGCCTGCGGGGCGATCTCCCGCAGCCGGGCGATGGCCTCCTCCACGGGCAGATCCGCCGGAAGGGAGATATACTCCGTGGTCATGATCCCGCCGGCGCTCTCTTCGGGATACTTCAGCAGCCCGCTGAATCTGGCGGTATCCTCATCGATGAGCGGCAAGAGCGCCGCCGTCTCTTTCGGGGGAAGCTCCCCCAGCAGGTCGACGGCGTCGTCCGAAGCCATCGCCTTGAGCACAGCGGGAGCGCGGGGATGGTGAAGAAGGCGAAAAAGGGACACCTGCTCAAACAGCTCCATCTCCTGAAGCAACACTGCCACCTCGCCGTCGTAGAGAAGCGCCAACAGGCTTTCCTTCTCACTGTCGTCGAGCCGGTGGAGCAGCTCAAGCAGATCTCCCGGGTGCACCCCCTCCTCCAGACCCCGCCTGATCCGGGCCGCAATTTCCGGAATCAACAGAGACATTGCTTACCCCTCCTTTCCCGTAAAAAACCCCGCTATGCCGTGGACCGTCAGGTTTTGAACTTGTTCCCCCTAAAGGTGGGTGCCCTCTTAACTGCTTTGCAGGTCCCCTCGGAGGAGGCTGCTACGCCACAGCTAAAGGCCAGGCTCCCTTGAATCAAGTGTTAGCTCAAAACTTTATCGGTAAACACGAACACAGCAGGGCCTTTGTGCAACTGGATCATAGCATATTCCAAAATAAAGAGCAAGGAAAACCGGCCCCGCAGCGGGGGCAAAAAAGGCCTCGTCCCGTCCCATTTTCACTCCCGCCCCAACAACCTTTTTTCCCCCCTAAAGGAGGCCTTTCCGGGCGGGCGGGTGAGCTTAACCTCCGGCAAGCAAAGGGCATAAGATGGAGCGAAGATCCGATCACCTGCAAGCAGCTCTGGCAAATAAAGAGGAGGAGGCGGCAGCGGTGCTCACCGAGGCCCTGGTCTCCCTGCTCTACCTGGCGGTGGCGGTGGAATTCATTACCGAAAGCTTGAGAGAGATGAGCCCCTTCTTCAGGCGGCTGCCCGCGCAGGGGCTTGCCGCCGCTCTCGGAATCCTGATCTGCTATCTCACCGGCCGGGGGCTGCTCGCTCCGGCGGGCGGCGGCTTCATCCGCTGCGCCGCCCTGGATTACCTGCTCACCGGGCTGCTCATCTCCCGGGGCGCCGGAGTGATGCACGCCCTGATCAACGCCTTTACCGGTCTGGGCCGCCGTCTTTTAAGGCGCCTTTGAGAACGCTCAAGCCCAGCTCCTCGAGCTGCTGCGCCGCCACCGCCGCCGGGGCTCCCGTGAGCAGGCAGCTTCCCGCAGCGGTCTTGGGAAAGGCGATCACCTGGCGGATGGAGTCGTCTCCGGTAAACAGGGCCACCAGCCGGTCCAGGCCCAGAGCGATCCCTCCGTGAGGCGGCGCCCCGTATTCCATCGCCTCGAGAAGGAAAGAGAACTGCGCCATCGCCTCGGCCTCGGAAAGGCCGAGGAGGCGGAAGATCTGCAGCTGCGTCTCCCGCCGGTGGATCCGCTTGCTCCCCGAGCCCAGCTCCACCCCGTTGAGGACCAGATCGTAGGCCTGCGAGCGCACCGCCAGGGGATCTTTTTCCAGAAGGGCGCGGTCTTGCTCCAGGGGTGCGGTAAAGGGATGGTGCGCCGCGCTCAACCGCTTCTCCAGGGGATCCTGTTCAAAGAGGGGAAAGTCGACCACCCAGAGGAAATGCGGCTCCGCCGGAAGCTCCGCCGGGGCAAGATGGAGCCGCAGCCGCCCCAGAACATCGCAGCAGAGGGCCCGTTCGCCGGCGGCGAAGAGAAGCAGATCGCCGGGAACAGCCCCGCAGATGGCGCCGATCTCGTCGAGAAGGGCGGGACTGAAAAACTTGGCAATAGGCGAGCGCCAGCCCCCCTCTTCGCGGATCAGCCAGGCCAGCCCCTTGGCGCCGTACTGAACGGCGAGAGCCACGAGATCGTCGAGCTCCCGGCGGCTGCAGCCGCCCCCCCCGGGAACCCGCAGTGCCCGCACGGTGCCGCCCCCCTCCAGGGCGGCGCGGAAGATCTTGAACTCGCTCTCGCCGGCGGGCCTGCTGCAGTCGACCAGCTCCATGGCGAAGCGCAGATCGGGCTTGTCCGTCCCGAAGCGGTCCATCGCTTCGTCGTAAGGCATCCGGGGAAAGGGCACTGTCAGCGTGCAATCCAAAAGCTCGCCGTAGAGAAGGGCCATCAGCCCCTCCATGATCGCGAAAAGGCGCTCCCTTTCCATGAAGGAGGCTTCGATATCGATCTGGGTAAATTCCGGCTGCCTGTCGGCGCGCAGATCCTCGTCCCGGAAGCAGCGGGCGATCTGAAAGTAGCGCTCCACCCCGCCGACCATGAGCAGCTGCTTGAAGAGCTGCGGC
>JAAZIG010000206.1 GCA_012510325.1 Bacillota bacterium | reverse complement strand
GGGTAAAGCTTGAATGATTTGCTTGGAGAAAAATGAGCCATGAGATCCGTCCCTGTGGCTCAGGGAATTTCTGTCATCCTGAGGACGCAGTCCGAAGGATCTGATCCGAGAACTCCCATGACTCAGGGCCCGAAGGGGGAACACAAAGAGAAATGGGTCCGTGATGCATCAGCAACGTTTTAGATGCTTCGCTACGCTCAGCATGACAGCGGTGGCGGGATCTCGTTTCAGAAGTGAGTCAAAGTCAACGTCCCCTTGACTCAAGTTTTTATCAGTTTACATAAAAATATTTTAAATTTAGAGCTTGACTTCAGTTAGCTGATCTTGGGGCCCATGCGAGCTCTGTCCCGGCAGTGCATCTGGGGGAGCGGTTTTTGCTGGAGAGGGCAGGGTTATTTCTGTTTTTGTCGAAATAGTCACTTAACAGCGAGGGTGATGATATAATATTCAAGGGGGTTATCGTGAGCAACGCCGATCGTTTTTTAAGTGCATATACCAGTATTGAGCAGAGTCTTAACAAAATCGTCGCTCCCGATCGCTTTATGCGATTTTTTGAACTGGTCCGATGTGCCTGCCGGACCGACCCGCTGGTGCGGCAATATAAGGTAGACCTTCTTGAATTTGCCGAGCTGCGCAATGCCATTGTTCACAACCGCACGGACGGCCGGATTATCGCCGAGCCCGATGACGAGGCTGTCGCTGTCATTGAACGGATCGCCGCCCATCTGCTCGAGCCGCCCCAGGTGCTGCCTCTCTTTAAAAAGAGGGTGCTGGCCGTGGGGATGGAGGAACATATCGGTGAGGCGGTCAAGATATTGTACCGCCGTTCGCTGTTTCAGCTGCCGGTTTTTGAGAAGGGGATCACGGTGGCCCTTCTGACGACCAATACGATCACGCGCTGGCTTGGGGAGTGCTACGAAAGGGAGACCTTTCCGAAGGATGCTGCCGTAAAAGAGGTGCTCGAGTACACCGAGCACATCGACAATTTTAAAATTTTCGGGGCGGAGGCGACCCTCTTCGAGGTGCAGGATCTTTTTTATCAGTACTACCAGCGGGGAAGAAAGCTCGATGCCATTTTGCTCACAAAGACGGGCAGTCCGTCGGAGCCCCTCCTGGGGATCATTACCATGCGGGACCTGCCCCTGGTGCAAAAAGAGCTGGCCCGCGCTATTTAACAGGAGTGATACGATGATCGAGATCAACCGCTACGGTGAGATTGTACAGATGATGATGGGGCGGGAGATGGACGGTTCTGTGCTTTACTGGACCGCTGCTTACCTGGTGGACGGGCTGCTTATCGATACGGGCTGCGCCTATACTGCGGACGAGCTCGCCGAATATATCGGCGGGCAGCAGGTAAACGTGGTTGTCAATACGCACCACCACGAAGACCATATCGGAGCCAACTACATTTTTCAAAAGCAGGGGTTGCCGCTCTATGCCCATCCGCTGGCTTTGCCGCTCATCAACAAGCGGCTGCCGCTCCGCGAGTACCAGGAGATGGTCTGGGGGTACCCGGAACCCACACAGGCGCTGCCGGTTCCCGAGACCATTGTCACCGAAAATTACACTTTCCGGGTGCTGGAGACACCGGGCCACAGCTCCGATCATATCTCCCTGTTTGAACCGGAGCAGGGCTGGTGCTTTAGCGGGGATCTTTTTGTTTCCGAGAATCAGAAGATGCTTCGTGCCGATGAGGATATTGCCGGCATTATTGCCTCCCTGGAAAAGCTGCTCACGCTGCCGGTGGAGGAGCTGACCCTGTTTACCTCCATCGGCCGGGTTTTTACTGAAGGAAAGAGTGTGCTGCGCCGCTATCTGGATTATCTCGATGAGTTGCGCGGTCAGGTGCACCGGCTCGCCGGTGAGAATTTGCCGCCCGCCGAGATCCGGGACCGTATCTTCGGCCGCGAAACCCAGCTGGCGGCGCTGACGGGGGGCC
Source organism: Bacillota bacterium (assembly GCA_012510325.1). Taxonomy (GTDB): domain Bacteria; phylum Bacillota; class Dethiobacteria; order DTU022; family DTU022; genus JAAZPQ01. Next base: position 2,242 of record JAAZIG010000206.1, on the reverse strand, counting down.
ATTTTTCCGTGCTCAACCTGGTAGAGCAGCTCACGGGGCTGGCGGAGGGCTCTTCCTGAAAGGACACTCAACCTTACCTGGGAGCATCTTCTTGCTCCGCGGGCTGGAGGGCTGAAGGGAAAGCAGAGGGACTGTCTCCCGGGACAGTCCCTTCTCTACGCCGTCTACCGCTGCCCGGGCAGCGGCTTTATTTTACCTGATAGTAGCCCTTGCTCTGCATGTAGTTAAAGATCCCTTCGCCATGCTGCTGCTCTTCCTTCTGGATGTGATTGAGCACCTGGCGAATCTGGGGGTCGACCATCTCGAAGATAGCGGTGTTGTAGGTTGCCGAAATATATTTTTCGGTGGAGAGCATATCCTGGCAGATGGCGGCATCATTATGCGCATCCGCGGTCAACGGTTTTTCGAGGACCCCGGAAGAGCCCGGAGCCGGGGCGGCCTGAGGCGCCGCCTGCTGACCCGAGCCCATACTCGGTACATGACCCGATAGAATCTGGTTGATTGTGTCCAGGTGCTGCTGCTCCTGCCCGGCGTAGGTGGTAAAGAGCTGCTGCAGCTGCTGGTCTCCGGCCTGCTCTGCATATGCGGTGTACTTCATGATGCAGAGCTCCTCGTGCGCTTTCTGGTCTTCCAAAAGCATTCTTTCCTTTTGGGATAACTGGACCATCGTTCGATCACCTCCTCCCCTAAAGCATTTGCAGGCAGGCACTTTTTATACCTGAAAAAAGGATTAACCGGCAGGGTCCGGTCATGGTTGTGGCCCCGTGACGCTGCGGGGCTCACAAGTGACGCATTTGCGTCACTTGAAGAACCCTTTTGGGAACTAAGCGCGCCCTGCGACGCCGCTGTTCTCGCTTCGAACCGGTGCGGCTTCGCTCAAAACTAGATATTTAGCCCTCTTTCGGCTTTAATTTGCTCAATTCAGGTCTAATTCATGATTTGTTCCGCTGTGCGGACCCCTGGCACGGATCTTGCAATTATAAGGGGCACAAAGATAAATAAAGTGAAGGAGGTTAGTGCTGTGCCTAAGAAGTGTCAGTTTTGGAAGGAGTACGATTCAGTGTCGGGCCCGGTTTCTTATTGTGAACTGGCCGCGTTCAACCGTCCGGTCAACCCCGATTTTTTGATAAAAATCGGGTGCACCGAGGCAAAAAGAAAAGAGTGCCTCGGTAGCATGGAACTAAACATCGGTGGGGGAGCGGTCCCGGTGCCGGCTCCCGAGCCCCAACCGGCGGTTACCAAAGTGGCCTCGTTTAGCCCGCCAGCAGAGATCTGCAAATCGTTTGTTGGTGTAGCCGAGGCAAAGGCGACGACAAAGATGGCTTCGCTAATTCCGCTGGCCATTCTTGCGGGCGCTTATATTGCGCTCGGTGCCATCATGTTTACCATCATCACCAACGACCTGGCAGGCTTTATCGGGGATGGGCTCACTCGCATGGTCGGAGGCATTTCGTTCTCCCTCGGTCTGATTCTGGTTGTTCTCGGTGGGGCGGAACTTTTCACCGGCAACAACATGATCATGACCGGGTACCTGGAAAAGAAGGTCAGTGGAAAGCAGCTGCTCAACAACTGGTTCTGGGTTTACCTGTTCAACTTTGTCGGGTCGCTGCTGGTAGTGTTCCTGTTTTACTATTCTGGAATCTGGAAGGCTAACGGAGGGGCAATCGGTGTCCGTGCGGTGAATATCGCTGCGGCCAAGGCATCGCTGCCCTGGGTGGAGGCTCTCTTCAGGGGCATCTTCTGTAACTGGCTGGTCTGTCTGGCGGTTTGGCTGGCCAACGCCGGACGGGATGTTATCGGCAAGATTCTGGCGATTATGATTCCCATCGCCGCTTTCGTTGCCGCCGGGTTTGAGCACAGTATCGCCAACATGTATTTTGTTCCCATGGGGCTGACGCTGGTCAACCAGGGAACCCTCTCTGCCCTGCTCGATCCCGCAGTTATTCAGGGCTTGACCTGGAAGGGATTTTTCCTGAACAACCTGATTCCCGTGACCATTGGCAATATCATTGGCGGGGCCGGATTTGTTGCTGCCACCTACTGGGGTGCGTACCTGCGTCCCCTGCTCCCGAAGAAGGATCTTATCGCTAACGGCAAAATGTAAGGAAACTTCACCGGGGATAGAAAAGGGGTGACATGATGAAGAAAATGGTTCAATGCGTGCATTGGAAGGAATATCAAGGTTTGAACGGCTGGGTTATGTTCTGCAGTGCCGGAGCTTTTGCTAAACAACTGACACAGG
>JAAZIG010000205.1 GCA_012510325.1 Bacillota bacterium | reverse complement strand
ATTGAAGGTGGGTGATCCGCTCAACGATATAGGGGCTTCCCGTAAGCATATGGTGCACGGCGCAGCAGATCTTTTTTAGCGATTCGTCCCCCTCCGAAGGGGAAAAATAATGTTCGTGGGCATTTTGCACTTGTGGTGGCAGCACCAGCGGCTTCGCCATTGTTTCCCCGCCAACTGCGATAGGGGTAAGCTCGTCATGCATGTCAAATTGTGGCGGGTTGACGGCAAAGAGGTACTTTTTGCCCCGGGTCATGGCTGTGTAAGCCCAGCGGTAATAGCCTTCTGTTTGATAGCCGGTATTTGCGTGGAAATCGACAAATGCGTTTTCCCATTCCCCACCTTGGGCTTTGTGACAGGTTACGGCATAGCCGAATTTTAAAAATAGGCAGTTGAAGTAAGGGTCTTTCTTCAAAACCTCTGCAAACAACGGGTCACCGGGTTTTAGCTTCGGGTGGCGAATTTTAAAATCGATGTAGAGGGCTTTCTTTTCATCGTTTGAGAGATCCCTGCTAGGGGAAAAAAGAAGGTTTTCAATCATCTTGCAGGAAAACCTGGTTGGTTTCTGGTCCTGGCTGCGAAACTCTATTACAATGTCACGGAAGGTAAGCTCGATGGTCTCTTTCTGCTTTAATTTGTACAGGGGGATTTGGTGGGTTTCCGGTTGGTCAGAAACAGCTTTAATAAAACTGAAATCGCCGTTGAATATTTCCACCGGGTAGTTGTAATTATTCTTTACTACAAGGACTCTATCTCCTGGGACAATGTTCTTCCGGTCTGGGAATAGGAAGGCTCGCATCATCTGGTTATAATGGCGTACTTTGCTGTTGCTGTACGCTATGATGACGCTGTTCTCATCTACCTTTTGGCCGAATTTGGCTCGGTAGGTGTCGATGATGTCTTCTACGGGCAAGAGGGTCACATCAGGATAGCCGGTGTCTATTTTAAACTGGTTGTAAGTACCATGCAGGATCGAATTCCGCAAACGAGTGGCGTTGGCCAGAATACCGCTGTTTTTCTTTTGCCGTACTACATCTGTTAACAAGTATTCCTCAGCCTCCAAATTATAATGGTCTTTCAAATATTCTTTATTCAGGGCTGGGGATGTGGTCATGTTTACGGGCGGCAGCTGGGCGCTGTCTCCCACAAAGATGATTTTTCGCTTTAAACCCGGGCCCGGGGTTGCAAAGTGCAGCAGATCTGCAAGGAGGTGCCCGGAACCGAAGCGCAAAAACTCGTTGTCGTTATACTTGTCCGAAATCATGGAAGCTTCGTCTAAGATAAATACCGTGTCTGTGTTATGGGTCTCAGTGCTCAGGTCAAAGAAGAAGCGGTACGTTTCATCACCGTCCTTTTCTTCATACTGGTATTCTTTCAAGTTGGTAAAGTCATAGATGGATTTGTGAATTGTATAAGCGGGGAAGTCTGTATTTTCTCTTAACACCTTGCCGGCGCGGCCGGTGGGTGCCATTAGATAGAATTCGCGGCCGATGTGGTCGAAGTAGGAGGCAAGGACTTTGATCAAGAAGGTTTTGCCTGTGCCGGCGTAGCCCTTCAATAAAAAAAGCGGCGTATCTCCCGCCAGAAAGGTGCCCAGTTTGGATACGGCTTCGGCCTGGCTGTGGGTCAGTTCCAAGTTACCCAGGTTGCCTGTTACGTGGGAGCGCAGCGTCTCCTTCACAATAAGTCATTCCTTTCCGAGGGACTATCAGAGATTACTTTAAACCTGTGTTGGTGTCATGTGGCTGTTTTAATGTTTGCCGCTTTCCATGAAGGGATATTTTTTTTCCTGTCAAAGGAGGGTATCGCGTCAAAAATCACTTTGCTACCGTCCTCTACGCCTGGCGGGAGGTTTGTTTTTAAGCAGAAATAGGATTCCTGATCATCGTCGATGATAAAGCAGTAGGGACGCTCTACAGAGGTACCTTTTACCCTGCCCTGTAGACCACGCTT
>JAAZIG010000204.1 GCA_012510325.1 Bacillota bacterium | reverse complement strand
CCCCCCCAAATAATCCCCCGGACCGCCTGGGCCACAGGGACGGATCTCCTGGCCCATTTTCGAGTGGGCCACATGGACGGAGTGGGCCACGGGGACGGATCTCCCGGCCCATTTTCAGATGCACCGCAGGTGGGCCACGGGGACGGATCTCCTGGCCCATTTTAGGATGCACCACAGGTGGGCCACAGGGACGGATCTCCCGGCCCATTTTCGGATGCACCACAGGTGGGCCACGGGGACGGATCTCCCGGCCCATTTTCGGATGCACCGCGAGGACGTACCTCCAGGTGCATTTTCGTATGCACCGCGGGGACGAATCTAGCGACACCATTTCCCGCTACCTGCTATAAGAATTGGGGGGACCCCATATTGAGGACAAATTTCCTTGAGCGGCTCTGCTAATTATTGCAAGCAGAGCGAGAGCTTCACATTTTTATAATGTGATACCATATTTGCTGAAGGATCTTCTAATAGGGTAGTCGAATTAATATAGTATAACATCATATTCGGGACAGAGGCCGCGGCAAACGGCTGCAGCTCCCGACAGTACCAGCCAGATTAACAAAAGGAGGAGTCTTTTTGAAAACCACGTTAAGTGTAATCAAAGCCGATATTGGCAGTATCGGCGGCCACCTCAGGCCGAGTGAGTCGCTTATGGAGGCGGTCAGGGAGTACATCGAAGCCAACAAGGGAAAAATGGTGATCGACTATCGGATCAGCAACACCGGTGACGACATCGCCATTCTGTTTTCACACCGGGAAGGCGTCGGCAACAGCGCTCTCCACGAACTGGCCTGGGATGCCTTTGTTGCCGGGACGGCACAGGCCAAGAAAGAGGGTCTTTACGGTGCCGGGCAAGATCTGCTGAAAGACTCTTTTTCCGGCAATATCAAGGGGCTGGGGCCCGCTGTGGCGGAGATGGAATTTGAAGAGCGGGAGAATGAACCGTTCATCTTCTTCGCAGCAGACAAGACCGATCCAGGCGCGTACAACCTGCCACTTTACCTGGCTTTTACCGATCCGATGCACTGCTCCGGCCTGATCCTTTCACCCAAGATGAGCGATGGTTTCAAATTTGTGATCATGGATGTGGAGTATACCGAAGCAGATCGTTACATTGAGCTGAACGCTCCGGAAGAGATCTACGATATCGCCGCCCTGCTGCGCGATAACGAACGTTTTGTCGTCTCGAAGATCTATTCGCGGGACAGCGGGGAGCAGGCCGTTGCCGCCAGCACCACCCGGCTACATAATATCGCCGGAAAATATATCGGCAAAGATGACCCGGTAATGCTCGTCAGGGTTCAGGGCTCCTTCCCGGCGGCCGGTGAGATCCTTTCACCTTACAATATCGGGCACTATGTTGCCGGATTCATGCGCGGCAGCCACACCGGTCCGCTGATGCCGGTTAAGACCGGCTGCGGCATCTCCTTCTTTGACGGACCGCCCATCGTCACAGCAACAGCATTCTGTGTCCAGAACGGTATCCTCACCGAGCCGGTGGACTGCTTTGACCATCCCTACTGGGATCACGTCAGAACAGAGGTCGCCCGCAAAGCGACGGAACTGCGCCGCCAGGGCTTCTCCGGAGCGGCGATGCTTCCTTACTCCGAGCTCGAATACGGCGGTATCGTTGAAAAGATGAAGAAACTCGACGACAAGTTCAAGATTTGAAATTTGCGCTAACCGAAAACCGCCCCGGTCCCCCGGGGCGGTTACTTTTTGGTGCTCTGCAGAAGTGTGCGAGCCCCCTTAGCCGATCCTGCCACAATCTCCATCCAATGAAAGATTCAAACACTCCGGTTACCTCCGACCAATGGATCGCTACTACGGCAAGATAACTTTTAAACTTGGAATCGCCGCAGTTCGAACGGCACGTCCGATGATGTGGGAGAGCAGCCATCAGCCAAGGGCAGCCTCCCGCCTGATTCTTTTCAGGATATTTCCTGTCGAAATTAAGCACATTTTGATGAATTGTCGGCAGGAAATCGAAGCGGCCAGCGGAATTAGACTTAATGAAGGAAAGCCGGGCCCGCGGACGGCGGCCGAAAGATCTATTATCTGGTAATAAGAGCGAGCAGCCCGGCGCTCATCTTCGAAAAAGGCAGAACTGGGAGGTTATTTCACTGAAACATATTCCGCAAAGATTTTGGATCGTTCTTATTATCACCGCCCTGATCTTTTCTTTCGCCATCAGCGGATGCCAACCGGCCGGATCGGAGAGCAACCCGCCGGACAACCCCGAAACAGAGACTCCCGACCCGGAGGAGGAAGCCCGGCGTCTGGAAGAGGAGTGGAAGAAACGCAACGAAGAGCTTAAGGAAGAGCTCGGCTCACTCTATGTGCCGCTGCCGCCTCCGGATCATCCCGACAATCCGACCATCAGGGTGAGGGGGATCTACTTCACCGGCCATTCCATCGGGTTTCAGAGCAGATATGAACGGACCTTAAAGCTTATCGAAGAGACCGAGCTCAACGCCATGGTTATAGATATCAAGGATGACAAGGGGAAAATGTCCTACCAGAGCGAGATTGAAGAGGTAAACAACCTGGACGCTTATTACAAGCCCGTTCCCATCACCGATGTCAAAGCCACCATGAAGGAGCTGAAGGAGAAGGGCATCTACACCATCGCCCGCATCGTTGTTTTCAGGGACAGCGAAACGCTCCCCTCAAAGAGGCCGGAGTGGTGCATCCCCTTAAAGAGCGGCGGGCTCTACAAGGATGCCGGCTTTGCCTACGGCAACCCCTTCAATGAAAAGCTGTGGGATTACAATATCGCCATCGCCAAAGAGGCCGCCCTCCTCGGGTTTAACGAGATTCAGTTTGACTATATCCGTTTTCCCGATAAAGCCGCCCACGTGGAAAAGGTGGCCAATTTCCCCGGGCGGGACGGCCGCACCAAGGCCGAAGCGATCCGCGGGTTCATGGACAAAGCCCGCGCAGAGCTGGCCCCGTACAAAGTTCACGTGGCCTACGATGTCTTCGGCGTCATCGCCAGCTCCTGGGGAGATGCCGATGATATCGGGCAGTGCTGGGAGGATTTTGCCGCCCGCAGCGACTATATCTGTCCGATGATCTACCCGAGCCACTACTACCCGGTGACCCAGGGCGGAGCAGTGGTTCCGTACTGGTTCGGCCTGCGCTATCCTGATGTCAACCCCACCGTCACCATCACCGGCGCCCTGAAAGATTCGCTCAAACGAAACGCAGCGATAGAAAATCCGGCAATCATCCGACCCTGGCTGCAAGCTTTTACCGCCAGCTGGCTTGGGTCCAGATTCGGTTCTGGCAGTTATATCCAGTACGGCGCCGCCCAGATACGACAGCAGATCGATGCGGCCATGGCCCTGGGGATCGATGAATATATGCTCTGGGACGCCAAAAACGAAAACTATCCCCCCGCTGCTTTCTTCGACGAAGCGGAAGCGGACCGTCGCGCCGAGCAAGTGTTCAGCGAACGGGAGTCCCGGGGAGAGGAT
>JAAZIG010000203.1 GCA_012510325.1 Bacillota bacterium | reverse complement strand
TTCAGGTTGGCCGCAAAACCTCCCTTGAGCGGCATGTGAACCCCTAAACGCATGCGCTCACCTCCGGCCGGGGCTTCGGGCCGCTCCGATGAGTTCGCGGTAATGGCCCAGCCTGTTTTCGTCGAGGTAGTGCTGCAGCCCTGCATTGATCTCGGCGGCAATTTTAGGATTGACAAAGTTGGCGGTGCCGACTGCCACAGCGGTGGCGCCGGCAAGGATGAACTGGAGGGCATCATCGGCCGTGGTGATCCCGCCCATGCCGATAAGGGGAATGGAGACTGCAGCGGCCATCTCCCAGACCGCCCGCACGGCAACGGGGCGGATCGCCGGCCCGGAGAGCCCCCCGGTGATATTCCCCAAAAAGGGGCGGCGGGCGGCGGTATCGATGACCATCCCTCTAAGAGTGTTGATCAGGGAAAGAACATCGGCACCGGCGCTCTCGGCGGCCCGGCCGACCGCTATCAGATCCCCCGCCTCGAGAGACAATTTGACGATGAGCGGCCCCCGGTAAACCGGCCTCACCGCCGCGACCAACTCCCCGACAACCGCAGGTTCACGGCCGAAGTTGATCCCGCCGCGGCTGACATTGGGACAGGAGATGTTGATCTCCACAGCACTGACTTCGCCGACACCGTCCAGAATGGCGGCGAGCTCCCGGTACTGCCCGATGCTCTCCCCGGCGATATTGGCGATCACCGGACAGCCCAGCTCGCCCAGGCGCGGCCGGACTTCCTCCAGGAAGCCGTCGATGCCCGGATTCTGCAAACCGATGGCGTTGAGCATACCCGAAGGCGTCTCCGCCAGGCGCGGCGGCGGGTTGCCCGTCTTCGGATCAAGGGTGATCCCCGATAAAACCAGAGCCCCCCAGTGACGCAGATCGATCCAGCGGGCGTACTCAAACCCGCAGCCGTAACAGCCCGAAGCGGCCATCAGCGGGCTGTTCATCTTCAGGCCGGCCAGGTTTGTCGATAAACGCGGCTCAGCTTTCAAAGACAACCTCCTCCCCGTTGAACACCGGGCCGTCCCGGCAGACCCGGCGGTACTCGATCCGGCCGTCGCGGTGAAAGGGATGAACGCAGCCCAGGCAGGCGCCGACGCCGCAGGCCATCCTTGCCTCCAGGGAGAGGTGTACCGCCGTCCCGGCGGTGCGGGCCAGCTCCACCACCCGGGCCAGCATCGGCTCGGGCCCGCAGGCATGGATCCGCAAAGGACCCGGCACTGTTTTTAAACGCTGCTCCAGCAGCGCGGTGACGAGCCCCTTTTCCCCCCGGGTTCCGTCGTCGGTGGCGATGAGCGGTTTGATCTTTTCGGAGGCAAAGTACTCTTTCGGAGGCAGCAGCGCCCCGCTCCTTCCCCCGAGCAACAGCTCGAAGGGAAGTCCGGCCCGCCGGCGCTGCACTGCTGCAAAATAAAGGGGCGCCATGCCGATCCCCCCGCCGACCAGAAGAGCCGTCCCTGCTTCATCCAAAAAGGGAAAACCCTCTCCCAGCGGCCCGAGCAGATCCAGCTCCGCTCCCTCCTGAAAAGAGGAGGCCAGAGCGGTGCCCCGTCCGGCGGCGCGGAGCAGCAAACGGATCCGCCCCCTCCCGGGATCGGCATAATGGATGCTCACCGGACGCCGCAGCAAAGGATCTGTCTGGCTGCCGATGCGCAGCTGGACGAACTGTCCGGGTGAAGCGCAGGCCAGCAGCGGCGCCTTTAGTTCAAATAGGTACCAATCCGGGGCAAGCTCCCTTTTTGCCAGCAAGGGGGCGCGGTGGGCAATTTCATTTTTCGGTTCCATGGACAACTCCCTGCTCCATCGTAATCTTCCCGCCGACGAAGGTCATCACCGGCCGGCCGCGGTAAGGACGGCCGGCGAAGGGGGTGTAGCGGGCCCGGGTGTAAAATGTTTCCGGAGCGATTGTCCCCGCCGCCTCCAGGTCGACCACCGTAATGTCCGCCGGAGACCCGGGCCGCAGGGATCCGCCCTCCAGCCCCAGCAGCTCTGCCGGGCGGCTGGAGAAGGCTTTGACCAGATCGCTTAAAGAAAGCCTGCCTGGGCCGACCAGTTCGGTCAACAGCAGCGGCAGAGCCGTCTCCAGTCCAGCGATACCGCAGGGAGCGACTTCCAGACCGGCTTCTTTCTCGGCAAGCTGGTGGGGGGCGTGATCTGTGGCGATGATATCGATGAGCCCTGTGCGCAGGGCTTCGGTAAGGACGCGGCAGTCTTCCGCCGTCCGCAGCGGTGGATTAACTTTTGCCTGCGCCCCGCTGCGGTGGATCTCCTCTGCGGTTAAAAGAAGGTGGTGCGGCGTGACCTCCGCTGTCACCGGAAAACCCTGTTCCTTGGCCCAGGCGAGAAGCTCCACCGAACCTGCTGTGCTCAGATGCGCCAAGTGCAGGCGAACGCCTGCTTCCGCAGCCAGAAGGATATCCCGGGCCACGGCAATTGTCTCGGCAACCCCGGGAATGGCAGGCAGCCCCAGTTTCCGGCTGACTGTCCCCTCGTGGAGCAGCCCCCCCGCCGACAGGGAGAGCTCTTCGCTGTGAGCGATGACCACGGCATCGGGAAAAGAGGCCAGCCGCTGCAGGATCTCCCTGAAAAGGCGGCTGTCCTCCACCGGGGAGCCGTCATCGCTGAAGGCGCGCACTCCGGCCTCATAGAGCGCGGCCAGATCTGCCGGTTCACTGCCGCGGCGCCGCCGGCTCAGCGCCCCCACCGGGTAGACCCGGCAGAAGCCGGCAGCAGCGGTTCTCTCTTCAATAAAGCGAACCACCGCCGGACTATCGGCAGGAGGCTCCGTATTTGGCATCGCCGCCACGGCGGTGATGCCGCCGGCGGCTGCCGCCGCTGTTCCGCTGGCGATGGTCTCCTTTTCTTCAAAGCCGGGCTCGCGCAGGTGCACATGCAGATCGATAAGACCGGGCAGCACCACCTTCCCGGTCAGATCGATGATCTGGGCATCCTCCACCGCCATCTGCGGCGCAATCGCCGCCACCCGGCCCTC
>JAAZIG010000202.1 GCA_012510325.1 Bacillota bacterium | reverse complement strand
GATCAAGGCGCTCTCCTCCGGCAGCTCTCTTTTTATTATTATAAGCGTAGAATCCTGCAGGTGCAATTCAAACTGCTCTGAAAGTTTTCAATCGAGGGATTGCCGCTCAGCAATCCGCAGAAAACGGCTGCCCATTTTATGTCATCCTGAGGGCGCAACGCAACCCGAAGGATCTGATCTGGGCACCCCCCTTTGCTATTCCGAACATAGCAAAGGAGCTGCTCGGAGAAAATGAGCCAGGAGATCCGTCCCCCTGGCTCAGGGAACTTTTGTCATCCTGAGGGCGCAGCCCGAAGGATCTGATCTGGGCACCCCCCTTTGCTATTCCGAACATAGCGAAGGAGCTGCCCGGAGAAAATGAGCCAGGAGATCCGTCCCCCTGGCTCTGGGAATTATTGTCATCCTGAGGGCGCAGCCCGAAGGATCTGATCTGCGAACCCCTTTGCTTTTCCGAGCATAGCGAAGGAGCTGCCCGGAGAAAATGAGCCAGGAGATCCGTCCCCGTGGCTCATCCCCGTGGCTCACTCCCCCTTGAGGAAAAATGAGCCGGGAGATCCGTCCCCATGGCTCATTTAGAGGACGTGCTTGCGCAGGTGACCCAGGGCGGCTTTTTCCAGGCGCGAGACCTGGGCCTGGGAGATGCCGATCTCGTCGGCCACCTCCATCTGCGTTTTCCCGCGATAAAAACGCATCGTCAGGATCATCTTCTCCCTTTCCGTCAGCCTGGTCATCGCCTCTTTGATCGCCAGGATCTCCAGCCAGCGCTGATCGCTGTTCCTCTCGTCACAGATCTGATCCATGACAAAGATGGGATCGCCCCCGTCGTGGTAGATCGGTTCAAACAGGGAGACGGGCTCCTGGATGGCGTCGAGGGCGTTGACGATCTCCTCTCTCTCCAGATTAAGCTCGGCGGCGATCTCGCCGATGGACGGTTCACGGGAAAGCCTGTTGGCGAGGACATCCCTGATCTGGAGCACGCGGTAAGCGATATCGCGCAGGGAGCGGCTGACCCGGATGGGGTTGTTGTCCCTGAGATGGCGCCGGATCTCGCCGATGATCATGGGGACAGCGTAGGTGGAAAATTTGACGTTCTGCCCCAGATCAAAGTTGTCGATCGCTTTGATCAGGCCGATGCAGCCGACCTGGAAAAGGTCGTCGACATATTCACCCCGGTTGTTGAAACGCTGAATGACGCTGAGGACCAGGCGCAGGTTGCCGCTGATGAGCTTCTCCCTGGCCTCGTGATCTCCTTTCTGCATCGCCCCAAAGAGCTGCCGCATGATCTTGTTTTTCAGTACAGGAAGCTTGGACGTGTTTACGCCGCAAATTTCCACTTTGTTCAATTTGTTCGCCCCTCGCAGCTGTTGAAGAGATAACTACAGTATCTCCCCGGGGGCCTATTTTATACCGCTGCCGGGACCGGCGCTGCTACTCCATCTTGCGGATTTCGCGCTGCAGACGCTTGATGATGCGCTTCTCCAGGCGGGAGATATAGGATTGGGAAATCCCCAGCAGCCCGGCCACCTCCTTCTGGGTTTTTTCAATACCATTGGTCAGGCCGAAGCGCAGCTCCATGATCCGCTGCTCCCGGCTGCTCAGCTTGCTCATCGCCAGGTAGAGCAGTTTGCGCTCCACCTCTTTTTCAATATCCTTCAGCACCAGATCGCCCTCGGTGCCTAAAACATCGGAGAGCAGCAGCTCGTTGCCGTCCCAATCCACATTTAAGGGCTCGTCGAAGGAGATCTCGCTGCGGATACGGTTGTTGCGCCTTAAAAACATCAGTATTTCATTTTCAATACATTTGGAGGCGTACGTGGCCAGTTTGATATTTTTGTGCGGGTCAAAGGTGTTGACCGCCTTGATCAGCCCGATGGCCCCGATGGAGACAAGATCGTCGATGCTGATCCCCGTATTTTCAAACTTTCGGGCGATATAGACGACGAGCCGCAGGTTGCGCTCGATGAGCACGGTGCGGACATCGCCGTCGCCCTTTTTCAGCCTTTCCAGCAGGTAGCCTTCCTCTTCCAGGCTGAGCGGCGGCGGCAGCGCTTCGCTGCTGCTCACATAATAGATCAGGTCGAGATGGTCAAGTCCCAAAAAACGCCTTACCCGGAGCAGAAGCAGCTTCAACTTCAGCCCCGTCAATCTGCCGTTGTTCATTTCAGTCCACCCCCTCTTTCACAGGCTATCCCGCCCGCAGCAGACCCGGCGGAAGCAGGGCCCGATACTCCGCCGTCGGCCCGAAACCGCGCCGGGAGAGTCCCAGATAAACCCGGGAGCCCAGGCGGAAGCTGCGCCCCCCCTCGTACAAAATTACGCAGTCCGGCTTCAGACCCAGCAGGATCTCCCTTTCGCGGCCCACTCCGCGGCAGGGGATCACCGTGAAACAGCGCGCCAGCGCCGGATCGGTGAGCTTCTCCAGAGCGCCCCACGGCTCCAGCCGTTCATCGGCCAGGTGGCGGTAGATCGCCGGCGGCAGGATCTCTTCCAGGCTGCGGTAGTCGACGACGATGACCGGCAGCCCGGAGAAGGGATCGCGCAGCCGGTTCCCCGTATCCACAAAAGCCGGCACCACTTTCTCTTTCCCCCGCCAGGCTATCTCCAGCTCCCCCCGCCAGAGCTTCTGCCATTTCTTCTCCTCGGAGAGCGGACGCAGCAGGGTGCAGAGGCACTCGACTCCGCAACAGACTCCCAGAAGAAGGAGAACCCCTCCGGAAGTGGCGAAGTAGTGGCGGAGCGGCGGGCTGTTCAGCAGCGCCGCGGCAGCCCCGGCCACTGCAAAGGCGGCCAGGAAAAAAGCGCCCCAGTAGTAGAGCAACTCCGGCAGCCGCAGCGGCCAGAAGGCGGCGATGAGCATGACGAGGGGCGCGGCGATGATCGCGGCGACGACGAGCCCCCGGGCCCCGGGCAGGGCCAGGAGCAGGACCGCCGGGGCTCCCAAAGCCGCGCCGGTCAGCAGCCGCCACCAGCTCGCCTGGCGGTGAAAGAGCTTTGCGGTCAACCGCAGCAGAGAGTAATGCACGGCTGTGCTGATGAACAGAAGAAGATCGAGATACATTTTTCACCCCTTCAGGGGGCTTGTTCTAAATTCATATGAGTCTCCGTTTCCGGATATGCCTCATTATAGATCGCCGTCTGCCCAAAAGTCTGTCGCAGTTTGGCGCCGCTCCGCTCATAAAATATGACAAAAAAGATCCCCGCGTCTGCGGGGATCCTGGTTTCGTTTGCCCTGTTGCCAAACGGTTTAGTTGTCGTTAATCTTTTCCTTGCTCTCCTGGAAGCGCGACCACGCCGGGCGGTCGATCTCGCTGCTGCGGGCATAGTCCCGGTAGTCGACCTCCGGGAGAACCTGCTGCTGGGGACGGCGCAACCCTTTAAAGCCGGTGGCGATGACGGTCACCCTGACCCGATCCTGCAGCTCCTGCTCGATGGTCGCCCCGAAGATGACAACAGCCTCGGGATCGATGGACTCGCCGGCGATATCGGCGGCCTCCTGAACCTCGAAGAGGCTCAAGTCTGGCCCGCCGGTCACATTGATCAGCAAACCGGTGGCCCCGTCGATGGAGGTCTCCAGCAGGGGGCTGTTGATCGCCGCACGGGCCGCCTCGGCGGTGCGGCTTTCGCCGCTGCCCTCGCCGACACCCATCAGCGCCGGGCCGGTTTCGGACATGATCGTGCGAATATCGGCAAAGTCCAGGTTGATCAGTCCGGGAACAGCGATCAGGTCGGAGATGCTCTGAACGGCCTGGCGGAGGACATCGTCGGCCACCCGAAATGCCTCCAGGATCGGCGTCTGCTTCTCGATCACCTGAAAAAGGCGGTCGTTGGGGATGGTGATGAGCGTATCGACCTTTTCCTTCAGCAGGGCGATCCCTTCCTCGGCCTGCTGCTGCCGCTTGCGCCCTTCAAAGCTGAACGGTTTCGTCACCACTCCCACCACCAG